>NZ_JBGCUM010000053.1:0-35349 GCF_054177665.1 Roseateles sp. P5_E8
AGTCGCAGGAGCGTTGCGCCACGGCATCAAACCACTCCAGGCCACGCAATCGCTCGGCGAAATCCCGGCTGAGTTCACCGCGCCAGAGATGGCGGTCGAAGAGGCGCAGGCTCAAGGGTCCGTCGGCGCCGATGGCCAGAAACAGGCTCTCCGGCGCGGCGTCGAGCTTCAGTTCCGGCTCGACGGCGCGCGCCGTCACACAGTGCGAGTAGTCCCGCCGCCAACGCACGAAGCGCGGATGGCGGCGCACCACCTCGTCGTACTGCAACGCCAGCAGGTGCACCTGCCGGCCATGCCCGGCCCAGGCGGTCAGCGCGGCCAGGGCGCTAGCCTCGGACAGCGGCCAGTCGACAAAGCTGGCGTCCCAGGCATGCAGCTCGCGGCAACCCTGCTCCGCCGCCCAGGCGAGCGTCTCGACGAGCAGACGCTGGAAGTCGACTCGGCCTTCAAACTTTTGTGCGTTCATGGCATTGGCTACGTTGGCGAGGTTTGCGGCTGCACCCAGCCGTCCTCGGTCCACTGATCGAGCAGTTCGCGCGCCTCGGGGGACAGCCGCGCAACCTCGGCCGCCGTCAGCAGGCGGCAGTCGGCCAGGCGGCGCATCAACGCGGCGTCGCGGCCGCCGGCGCGAAAGCTCTCGCCGTTCAGGAAGACATGGGCCGTGTCGTAGAGCATGCGGCTGCGGCGGTTGAGTGACGCGCCCTGCCCCTCAGGCAAAGGCTCGCCCGGCTCGAACCAGACCTGGGCCTTGGGCTCGGTCAGCGCCTCACCCAGGGCCCGTTCCAGCGCCTGCGGGCGTTGCACGGCGGCTTCGACGGCGCGGCGAGCGAAGTCCAGCATGGCCTGCGGCACACGGCCCGGTTCGGTCGACGCCTCCTGGCGCGGATCGGCATAGAGCTTGCCGCCCGCGTCGATCTCGTCGAACAGGCGCGGCAGCAACTCGGCCGCCAGCGCATCCGCCGTCGACGCGCGAAAACCGACGGAGCCCGTCACGCAACCCGCACCGACGGCGACGCCGTCATGCGTCCAGCCCGGCGGCAGGTAGAGCATGTCGCCGGGCTCCAGCACGAACTCTTCCTCGGGCTGGAAGTTGGCAATGATCTTCAGCGGCACGTCGTCGCGCAGCACCGCGTCACGCTGAGCGCCGATGCGCCAGTGCCGCTTGCCCGCCAGTTGGATCAGGAAGACGTCGTAGGAATCGAAATGCGGGCCGACGCCGCCGCCGTCGCTGGCGACGGACAGCATCAGGTCGTCCAGCCGCGCATCGGGCACGAAGCGGAACTGGTCGAGCAGCGCACGGGCTGGGTCGAGGTGCTGGTCCAGCCMCTGCACCAGCAGCGTCCAGCCCGGCTTGCTCATCGCTGGAAGGCGGGCGATGGGGCCTTGTTTGAGCTTCCATTCGCCGTCGAAGGCCGTGACGAGCCGCGATTCGACATCGTCGCGCGCCGCCAGCGTGGCTAGTTCTTTCAATGAAGCGGGCGGCGCGGCATTGGCGAAGGCCTGGCGCACGAGCAGCGGTTTTTTCTGCCAGTGCTTGCGCATGAACTGCGCCGGACTCAGGCCGGCCAGCAGGGGGGTGGGGAGGTCAATCTGCATGCAGTCATTGTGCCGAGAGCTGCGTGCGAAAATCTCTCCCATGCAAGTGACCCGCCCCTGTGTCGTCTCCCTGCGTTGGAGACTTGAAGATGCCCAGGGCCAGCTCATCGACGAGCTGGCCGAACCCATGGAGTTCCTGCACGGCGGGGACGACCTTTTCGCCAAGGTGGAGGAAGCGCTGGAGGGCCAGGAGGCTGGCTTCGAGACCGCCCTTGCGCTGCAGCCCGAGGAGGCCTTTGGCGACTACGACTCCAGCCTGGTCTGCTTCGAAGCGCGCAGCCTGTTCCCGGACGGCGTCGAACCCGGCCTGCAGATCGAAGGTCTGCCCGAAGGCGCCGCCACCGAAGGCATGCCTGCGGACGTGGTCTACACGGTCACCGAGGTCTACCCCCAGCACGTGGTGCTGGACGGCAACCACCCGCTGGCGGGCATAGGCCTGCGCATGCATGTGACGCTGCTGGACGTACGCGCGGCGACGGAAGCTGAGGTTGAGGCCGGCTCGGTCGGCGAGCCCATCTTCATGGTGCAGACCGGCGCGCCGCCGGACGAGCAGCTTCACTGAGCACAAGGCGCCTCACGGCGCCTTTTTTTACGCCTTGCCGGTGGAGCCGAACCCGCCGGCGCCGCGCTCGGACGCATCAAAGCTGTCCACACGGCGGAACTGCGCCTGCACGACGGGCACGATAACGAGTTGGGCAATGCGCTCGAAGGGCTGAACGGTGAACTCCGTCTGACCACGGTTCCAGCAGCTGACCATGAGCTGGCCCTGGTAGTCGCTGTCGATCAGGCCGACAAGGTTGCCCAGCACGATGCCGTGTTTGTGGCCTAGCCCCGAGCGCGGCAGGATGATGGCGGCCAGGCCCGGGTCGGCGATGTGGATGGCCAGGCCCGTGGGGATCAGCGTCGTCTGACCCGGTGCCAGCGTGATGGCGGCATCGAGGCAGGCACGCAGGTCGAGGCCGGCGCTGCCGGGCGTGGCGTAGGCGGGGATCTGCTCGGCCATGCGGGCGTCGAGCACTTGCAGGTCAATGGGGGTCATGAAAGTCTTTGGGCAATGTCTTTGATCAGCTCGCGCGCCAGCGTGAGCTTGTCGGCACGAGCAAGTTCGCGCTGACCGTTGGCGTCGATCAGCAGCAGCGCGTTGTCGTCGCGGCCAAAGGTGGCGGGGCCGAGGTTGGCGACGATCAGCGGCAGCTTCTTGCGCAGGCGCTTGGCCTCGGCGTGCTCGGCGAGCTTTTCGCTCTCGGCCGCAAAGCCGACGCAGAACGGCGGCCGCGCCAATGCGGCCACGGTGGCCAGGATGTCGGGGTTCTCGACCATGGCGATGGTCGGCGCGGCCGACTCGCCCTCGACCTTCTTGAGCTTCTGGTCGTGGGCCGTGGCCGGCCGCCAGTCGGCCACGGCGGCGGTGGCGATGAAGACCTGGTGCTGAGGCGCCAGCGGCAGCACGGCCTTGAACATCTGCTGCGCGCTCTGCACGTCGATGCGCTGCACGCCGCGCGGCGTGGGCAGGTGCACGGGGCCAGCCACCAGCGTGACCTCAGCGCCGGCTTCGGCGGCGGCGCGGGCGATGGCAAAGCCCATCTTGCCGCTGCTGTGGTTGGTGATGCCGCGCACCGGGTCGATAGGCTCGAAGGTCGGGCCGGCGGTGATGAGCAGCTTCTTGCCGCGCAGAGTCTTGGGTGCCAGGAAGGCCTCGACGTCGTCGAAGATTTCCTGCGCCTCCAGCATGCGGCCGTCGCCAATCTCGCCGCAGGCCTGGTCGCCGTTGGCGGGTCCGATGACGGTCGCGCCATCGGCAGTGATCTGCGCGACGTTGCGCTGCGTGGCGGGGTGGGCCCACATCTCGCGGTTCATGGCCGGCACGACCAACAGCGGGCATTCAGCGATGCGCCGTGCCAGCGCGGTCAGGCTGACGAGGTCGTCCGCCCTGCCCTGCGCGAGCGCGGCCATGGCGTCAGCGCTGGCGGGTGCGACCAGCATCACATCGGCCTCGCGGCTGAGGTTGATGTGGGCCATGTTGTTGTCAGGCCGCGCGTCCCACTGATCCGTGAAGACGGGCCGGTTAGACAGCGCCTGCATCGTCACGGGCGTGATGAACTGCTGTGCGCCCTCGGTCATCATGACCTGCACGGTCGCCCCGCGCTTCACAAACAGGCGCGTCAGCTCGGCGATCTTGTAGCCGGCGATGCCGCCGGTCATGGCGAGGAGGATGTGTTTGCCGTGAAGGGGACTTGTCATCAACGCTTCCTGAACACCAGATCCCAGACCCCGTGGCCGAGACGCAAGCCTCGGGCCTCGAACTTGGTCAACGGGCGGTAGGCGGGCTTGTCAGCATAGCCGGCAGCGGTGTTCAGGAGGGAGGGCTCGGCCGACAGGACTTCAAGCATCTGCTCGGCGTAGGGCTGCCAGTCGGTGGCGCAGTGCAGGTAGCCACCGGGCTTGATGTGCTGCACCAGCTTGGCAACGAAGTCCGGCTGGATCAGGCGGCGCTTGTGGTGGCGGGTCTTGTGCCAGGGGTCGGGAAAGAAGAGGTGCACGCCGGCCAGCAGGTCGGGGCCGATCATGTCGCGTAGCACCTCGACCGCGTCGTGCTGGACGATGCGGATGTTGGCCAATTGCTTCTCGTCGATGAGCTTGAGCAGCGCGCCCACGCCGGGCTCATGCACCTCGCAGCCGATGAAGTCGTGATCGGGCAGCGTGGCCGCGATCTCGGCGGTGGCGCCGCCCATGCCGAAGCCGATCTCCAGCACCAGCGGGGCCTGGCGGCCGAACGTGGCTTCAGCGTCCAGGCGCTCGGGCTTGTAGGGCAGGACGAACTTCGGGCCCAGCTCGGCCAGCGCCTTGATCTGGCCCGTGCCCATGCGGCCGGCGCGGGTGACGAAGCTCTTGATGGCGCGGCGAGGGAAGTCCTTCTCTTCCATCAGCCGACCTCGGCCATGACCATGGGCGTGGCGGCCACGTCGGCATCTTCCAGCGTGCAGGCGGCGAGGTAGGACGCGATGGCGCGGTCGGCGGCGGCGGCATCGGCGGCGTGGATCAGCGCCAGTGGCTCGCCGGCGGCGACGCGCGTACCGACGGGCCTGACCTCGGAGAAGCCGACGCGCATGTCGATAGCGTCACCAGCCTTGCGGCGGCCGCCGCCCAGCTCGACGATGGCCACGCCGAGATCGCGCGTAGACATGGTGGTGACGACACCGGCGCGCGGCGCGGGCACGGGCCTCACGACGGGCGCGGCTGTCAGGTAGGCGTGCGGACGCTCCATCAGGTCGGCCGGGCCACCGAGGGCGACGACCATCTTGGCGAACTTCTCGGCCGCGGCGCCGGAGTCCAGCGCGGCTTGCAGCATCACGCGCGCGGCAGCGGTGTCGGCCGCGAGATTGCCCAGCACCAGCATCTCGGCGCACAGCGCCAGCGTCACCTCGTGCAGGCGCGGCTCGCGGGCCTCGCCGCTCAGGTAGCGGATGGTCTCGATGACTTCCAGCGAATTGCCGACGTCGCTGCCCAGGATCTGGTTCATGTCGGTGATCAGCGCGCGCGTCTTCAGGCCCGCGCCGCCAGCGACGGCAACGATGCTCTCGGCCAGCTCACGCGCGAACTCGGGCGTGGAGGCAAACGCGCCGTTGCCGCACTTGATGTCCATGGCCAGGCCTTCGAGGCCGGCGGCGAGTTTCTTGGACAGGATGCTGGCGGTGATCAGCGGCACGCTCTCCACCGTCGCGGTCACGTCGCGCGTGGCGTAGAAGCGCTTGTCGGCAGGAGCGAGGTCGGCCGTCTGGCCGATGATGGCGCAGCCGAGCGAGCGAACGATCTGGTCGAAGCGCGCCGGGTCGGGCGTCGTCGTGTAGCCCGGGATGGCTTCGAGCTTGTCGACGGTGCCGCCGGTGTGGCCCAGGCCGCGACCGGCAATCATCGGCACGTAGCCGCCGCAGGCCGCCACCATGGGCGCCAGCATCAGGCTGACCTTGTCACCCACGCCGCCGCTGCTGTGCTTGTCGAGCACCGGGCCGGGCATGTCGGGCCAGCGCATGACGCGGCCGGAGTTCATCATGGCGCGCGTCAGCAGCACGGCTTCGTCGCGGCCCATGCCGCGCAGGAAGACGGCCATGCCGAGGGCGGCGACCTGGCCTTCGCTCCAGGAGTTGTGCGTCAGGCCATCGACGAAGTTCTGGATCTGCGCTTCGTTCAGCGCGTGGCCGTCGCGCTTGGCGCGGATGATTTCTTGGGCAAGCATGGGGATCAATAAGCAGCGGTTACGGCGGGCGATTCGGCACCGGTCAAGACTGCTTCGATGTCAGTCAGCAAGCCGCTCGCGCCGAAGCGCAGGCGTTGCGGGTTCAGGGCATCGGCGCCGAGGGCGGCCTGCGCTTGCGCGATGTAGCCAGCGGCATCCGCCACCGAGCGCACGCCGCCCGAGGCCTTGAAGCCCGCATTGGACAGGCCGCTCGCGGCGATTTCTTTCAGCATGACGGCGGCGGCGGCGGGTGTGGCGCCGGTCTTGGTCTTGCCGGTGCTGGTCTTGACGAAATCGGCACCGGCCGCGAGGGCCAGGCGGGTGGCCTGGGCAATGCGCTCGGGCGTTTGCAACTCGCCGGATTCGATGATGACCTTGAGCGTCAGCGGGCGGCTGGCGAAGCGGACTTCGGACAGGAATTCCGAGACCTCGGTGCTGTCGCCGGCCAGCAGCGCGCGCCAGGGCAGCACGACGTCAACCTCGTCGCCACCGGCTTGCGCGATGGTCTGGACGTCGGCCAGCGCGCGGGCCAGGTCCAGTGCGCCATCGGGGAAGTTGGCGACGGCGGCGACCTTGACGGCCGCCGGCAGCGCCGCGCGGGCCTGGGCGACGAAACGGGGCCAGACGCAGACGGCGGCGACGGGGCCATGCGGCGTCTGCGCGCGCTTGCACAGCGCGGCGATGTCGGCAGCCGTGTCGGCGTCATTGAGGCTGGTCAGGTCCAGGCAGGCCAGCGCGGTGCGGGCCGCAGCCTTCAGATCCGTAGTCATAGCGTCAGGTCCGCCAAACTGGCGACCAGTGCAGACAGGAAGGCAGCAGCGCGCTCACCCGAGGCCTGGCCCTGCTTCATCGTCAGCTCGTGCGTCAGCACTTCGGCCGACAGGCCGGCGGCCATGTTGGTCATCAGCGCCAGGCCCATCACGCGCAGGCCGGCGTGGCGGGCCAGGATGGTCTCGGGTACGGTGCTCATGCCGACGGCGTCGGCGCCCCAGGCGGCAAACATGCGGATCTCGGCCGGTGTCTCGAACTGCGGGCCCAGCGCCCAGACGTAGGTGCCTTCGCCCAGCATCAGGTTCTCGCGCTTGGCCAGGGCCAGCGCGTGCTTGCGCAGCTCGGGGTCGTAGGCCGTGCTCATGTCGATGAAGCGCTGGCTGCCTTGCTCGCCCACGAGCGGGCTGCGCTGCGGCGCATTGATGTGATCGGCGATCAGCATCAGGCTGCCGGGCTGCATGTGGGCGCGCAGGGAGCCGGAGGCATTGGTCTGCAGCAGGACCTTCACACCCCAGCGCTTCAAGGTGCGCAGCGCGCCGGCCATGCCGGTGCACTCACCACTCTCGTAGGTGTGGGCGCGGCCGCGCAGCATGACGACGCGCTGGTTGCCGATGTTGCCGACAACGATCTCGTTGACATGGCCTTCCACCTTGGGCTGCGGGAATGCCGGCAGCTCGGTGTAGGGCAGCGTCTGGGCGCTCTGGATATGACTGACCGCGCCGGCCCAGCCGGAACCGAGGACGACGGCGACGCCGGGCGCGTCACCGAACAGGGATTGCAGCTTGTCGACGCTCGCGGTGATGGCGACGTCGAGTTTTTGGTTATCGATCATGGGGGGACCTCAGGTCTTGAGATGTTCGGGGCCGAAGCTGTAGGGCAGCAACTCGGCCAGGGTCCAGCGTTGGCGGATGCCGCCAGGATCGCCGGCAATGATGACAAGTTCTTCCGGAACGGAGAACTCCCGCAGCTTCTGGCGGCAGCCGCCACAGGGGGTGATGATGTCCGGCCCAGGGCCGGTCACGAGGACGGCCACGGCCCGCTTGCCGCCGGCCATCAGCATGGCCGTCAACGCCGAGGGCTCGGCGCACCAGCCCTGCGGGTAGGAGGCGTTTTCGATGTTGGCGCCGATGTGGATGCGGCCCTGCTCGTCGAGGACGGCGGCGCCGACCTTGTACTTGGAGTAAGGCGAATGCGAGAACTCGCGGGCGCGCAGGGACTCGGCGAGCAGGCGGTTCAGCAGGTCTTGAGAGAGTTCCATCAGCGTTCCTTCACGTAGGGTCGGCCGAGGGCCTTGGGGGCGATGGCAGAACCAATGAAGCCAGCGAGCAGCACGACCGTCAAGATGTAGGGCAATGCCTGGATCAGCTGCACGGGTACTTCGCCGATGCCTGGCAGCTGCACGCCCTGCATGCGGATGGCCATTGCGTCCAGGAAGCCGAACAGCAGGCAGGCGCCCAGCGTGGGCAAAGGCTTCCACTTGCCGAAGATCATCGCGGCCAGCGCGATGAAGCCGCGGCCGGCCGTCATGTTGGGCGAGAAGGAGGCGTTCTGCGCCAGCGTCAGGTAGGCGCCCGCGAGGCCGCAGAGCACGCCGTTCATCAGCAGCGCCCGGTAGCGCAGGCGCTGCACGGACATGCCGGCGGCCTCGACCATCGCCGGGTTCTCGCCGACGGCGCGCAGGCGCAGGCCCGGGCGGGTGCGCTCGAGGAAGAACCACACGGCGGCCACCATCAGGAAGGCGACGTAGACCAGCACGTTGTGGCTCAGCAGGCCGTGGCCGAAGACGGACGCGAACCAATTGCCCGGCTGCGGCTCGGCAAAGCCCTTGGCGATGGCCGTGAGGCGTACATCGGGGTCTATGGGCGGCGTCTGCCCGCCCTGCTGGAACCAGGCGATGCCGAGCACGACGGTGAGGCCGGCGGCGATCATGTTCAGCGCGACGCCGGAGACGACCTGGTCGCCCCGATTCGTCACGCAGGCAAAGCCGTGCAGCAGCGACGCGACGCAGCCGACGGCGATGGCCGCCAGCAGGCCGTAGCCGGTGGAATGCGTGACCGAAGCCGCTGCAGCTGCCGCAAAGGCCGCGAACAGCATCTTGCCTTCCAGGCCCAGGTCGATGACGCCGGCGCGCTCGGACAGCACGCCGGCCATCGCGCACAGCAGCAGCGGCGCGCTGACGCGCAGCGTGGACGCCAGCACCGAGGCGATCAGGACTTCATCCATCAGCGACCTCCCTTGATGGCCGCGTAGGCCTTGGCGAACAGCGGCGCGCTCACGGTGGCCATCGCGCCTGAGAACAGCACGATCAGGCCTTGCGCCGTGACGACCATCTCGCGGCTGAAGCCCTGCAACTCGAACGACACCTCGACGCCGCCCTGGTAGAGCACGCCGAACAACAGCGACGCCAGCACGATGCCGACCGGGTGGTTGCGACCCATCAGCGACACGGCAATGCCGGTGAAGCCGGCGCCGGCGACGAAGTCCAGCGTCAGCTTGCCCTGCACGCCGGAGATCTCATTGATGCCCACCATGCCGGCCAGGCCACCGGAGATGGCCATGGCCAGCAGCACCTGGGCGCGCGGGCGGATGCCAGCGTAGTGGGCCGCGCGCGGCGCGCTGCCGACGGCGCGGACGGCATAGCCCGCGGCGCTCTTCCACAGGAACCAACCGACGAAGACGCAGGCGACCAGCGCGATGACCAGACTGAGGTTGAGCGGTGAGGACGGCAGCTCGACGCCAAACGCGGCGGCGATCTGGTGCAGGGCCGGCATGCGGGCGCTCTCGGCAAACTCGGCGGACTCGACCGACATGCTGCCGGCCGGGCGCAACCAGTTGACCAGCAGATAACCGTTCAAACCGGCGGCGAGGAAATTGAACATGATCGTCGTGATGACGATGTGGCTGCCGCGCCAGGCCTGCAGATAGGCCGGCAGCGCCGCCCACAGCATGCCGAAAGCAGCGGCGGCGATGACCAGCAGCGGCAGCATGACGACCGCCGGCAGCTTGGCGCCCAGCCACAGCGCCACCAGCGCCACGCCCACGCCGCCCAGCGTCGCCTGGCCTTCGCCGCCGATGTTGAACAGGCCGGCATGGATGGCCACGGCGACCGCCAGGCCGGTGAAGATGAAGGTCGTCGCGTAGTACAGCGAATAGCCCAGGCCGCGCACGCTGCCGAGGGCGCCGTTGAGCAGCACTGTCAACGCCTGCCAGGGGCTGTGGCCGATGACCATGACGACGAGGCCGGCGACGACCAGCGCGATGGCCAGGTTCCACAGCGGCAGCAGGCCGATGTCGATCCAGCGGGGAAGGGTCAAAGGTTGGCTCATGCGGCCGCTCGTTCTTCTTGTGCGGCCATCAACAGGCCGAGTCGTTTCTCGTCGCAGTCTTCAATCGCCAGTTCGCCGGTGATGCGGCCGCAGTTCATGACGACGACGCGGTCGGCCAGCGCCAGGATCTCGTCCAGCTCGCTGCTGACCAGCAGCACCGCGCAGCCGGCATCGCGCAGCGCGCGCAGCTGGCCGTGGATGAATTCGATGGCGCCGATGTCGACGCCGCGCGTGGGCTGGCCCACCAGCAGCACGGTGGGTTGCTCGCCGATTTCGCGGGCGAGGATGAGCTTCTGCTGGTTGCCGCCGGAGAACTTGGATGAACCCAAGGTCTCGTCGCGCGGGCGCACGTCAAACCGCTCCTGCATCTGCTTGGTGGCGTCGCGCATCGCAGCGTGGTCCATCGTCGCGCCACGGCGGTACTTGGGCAGGTTCTGGTAGCCCAGCACGGCCGACTCCCAGGCCGGGAAGCTCATGACCAGGCCGACGGCATGGCGATCTTCGGGCACATGCGCCAGCCGCAGCGGGCGGGCCTGGGCCGTGTCCAGCCAGGCGCTCGGCGTGAACGACGCGCCGCCCAGCTCCAGCCGGCCGCCTTCGGGCGCGCGCAGGCCGGACAACACCTCCAGCAGCTCGCTCTGGCCGTTACCCGACACGCCGGCCACGCCGACGATCTCGCCGGCCTTCAGCGTCAGGCTCACGTCCTTCAACGCCGGCACGCCGTTGGCATGCTTCAGGCTTAGGCCGGTGGCTTGCAGACGCACTTCACCGGCGTGAACTTCCATCCCCTCAGGCCGACCCAGCGTGACCTTGCGGCCGACCATGGACTCGGCCAGCGCTTCTTCGCTCCACTCGGCAATGGGCCGCGTCTCGACGACCTGGCCAGCGCGCATCACCGTGACGGCGCTGCACAGGCTCATGACCTCGCGCAGCTTGTGCGTGATGAGGATGAGCGTCGTGCCGCGTTCCTTCAGACGGCGCAGCGTGATGAAGAGCTGGTCGGTTTCCTGCGGCGTCAGCACGGCCGTGGGTTCGTCGAGGATCAGGATTCTGGCGCCGCGGTACAGCGCCTTCAGGATTTCCAGCCGCTGCAACTCGCCCACCGGCAGGTCGGCGACGACGGCGTCGAGCTGCACATGCAGGCCGGTCTCCCGCATCAGCGTGACCAGCTTGGCCCGCACCTTGGCCTTGGAGGCGCTGAGGAAGAAGCCGCCTTCCGCGCCCAGCATGATGTTTTCCAGGCAGGTCAGCGTCTCGACCAGCATGAAGTGCTGATGGACCATGCCGATGCCCAGGGCAATCGCCTGCTGCGAGTTGGCGATGTGGACCTGCTGGCCGTTGACTTCGATTTGCCCAGAGTCGGCGTGGTAGTAGCCATACAGGATGGCCATCAACGTGCTCTTGCCGGCGCCGTTCTCGCCGACGAGGCCATGCACGCTGCCGGCCGCGATGTCGAAAGACACGTCGCGGTTGGCTTGCACGGCGCCAAAGCGCTTGGAGATGCCTTGAAGGCGGACGGCGGCAGGGGTGGCTTGCTCTGGCATGTGGGGGCGAGAACGCTCTCAGTCAGTTGAGGACGGAGCTGCCGGCGGGTACGCCGTCAGGTCCATCCCGCAATGCCATCAGTATTTGCAGGCGTTGTCCGCCATGTAGTCGGCGACCTTGATCTTGCCGCTGATGATGTCCGCCTTGACCGCGTCGACCTTGGCCTTCAGCGTCGGGTTCAGCAGCTTGGCGTTGTTCTCGTCGGCCGCGTAGTCCACGCCGCCTTCCTTCAGGCCCAGCACGCTGACGCCGGGCTTCCAGGCCTTCAGCACGTTGTAGACGGCCACGTCCACGCGCTTGACCATGGAGGTCAGCATGGTGCCGGGCTGGATGTGGTTCTGATTGCTGTCGACACCGATGGCGAGCTTGCCGGCGTCCTTGGCCGCCTGGTAGACGCCCACGCCGGTGCCGCCAGCGGCGGCGAAGACGACGTCCGAGCCCTTGGCGAACTGGCTCTTGGCCAGCTCACCGCCGCGGGTCGGGTCATTCCACGCCGTGGACGTGGTGCCCGTCATGTTCGAGAACACCTCGATCTTCGCGTTGGTCGCCTTGGCGCCCTGCTCATAGCCGCACTGGAACTTGCGGATCAGCGGGATGTCCATGCCGCCAACAAAGCCCACCTTGCCGGTCTTGCTGACCAGCGCGGCCATGGCGCCGACGACGTAGCTGCCCTCATGCTCCTTGAACAGCAGGGACTGCACATTGGGCAGGTCGACCTTGGCGTCGATGATGGCGAACTGGGTCTTGGGGAATTCCTTGGCCACCTGCTGCAAGGCCGACGCCTGGGCGAAGCCGATGCTGATGATGGGGCTGGCGCCCTTCTCGGCCATGCGGCGAATGGCCTGCACGCGCTGGGTGTCGTTGCTGATCTCGAACTCGAGATAGGTCTTGCCCGACTCCTTCTTCCACTGCTCGGCACCCTGGTAGCCGGCCTGGTTGAAGGATTTGTCGAACTTGCCGCCCATGTCGAAGATCACCGCAGGCTGCTGGGCCTGGGCGGCGCCGCAGACGAGCATCAGGGCCAGGGAAAGTCGGGGCAGCGCGAATTTCATGGGGTGGCTTCGGGCAAGGCGAAAGGGGCGCATTGTAGAAAACATCGTCCGAGTTTTACTAACCTGAAAAATACGGATTCACCCTGCCCTGGCGTGGCGCAACCTGCGATGCGCGGCCCTGGCGTGGGGGAGCCAGCCCAGTGTCGCCCAACGGCGCCACATCAACAGGCCTCGAATCCACTCGTCAGCGGCATAAGCAATCCACACGCCAACCAGGCCCCAGCCGAGGTGCACGCCCAGGAACCAGCTGCCGCCGGCCAGCACGATGGCCATGGACGCAGAACCCGCAATGACCGGGTAGYGGGCRTCCCCCGTGGCCCGCAGCGCGTTGATGACGACCAGGTTGAAGATGCGCCCCGGCTCCACCAGCATCGTCCACCACAGCAGCGTGCAGCCCAGCTTGATGATGGCCGGGTCCGACGTGAACTGCCTCAGCAGCCAGGGCCCCGCCAGCGCAAAGCTGCCCGAGACGACGATGGCGACGACGAAGCCCAGCACCATCGACTTGCGCACCAACTTGTGCGCCGCGTGCAGCTCCCCGGCACCGATCATGTGCCCGACCAGGATTTCCACCGCGAAACTGATGGCCAGGCCGAACATCAGGATCAGGTGCAGGAACTGCATCGTGTAGGCGTGCGTGGCCAGCGCCAACGCGCCGAGCTGGGCCACGGCGGCCAAGCTGGTCATGAAGGCCAGGCGCCAGGAGATGTTCTCGGCCGCGCCGGGGATGCCGATGTGCAGCACGGTGGCCAGCGGCGCGCGCTCCCAGCGCCACCAATCCGCCGCTTGCAGGCGCAGGTTGAGCCGGCTGCGCCACAGCACGATGTGCAGCGCCAGGCCCATGCCACGGCCGCACAGGCAGGCCAGCGCATAACCCAGCAGGCCCAGGTGCGGCATGGCCAGCAGCGCCACGGCCAGCGTGACGACCTGGATGACGATGACGACCGCCAACGCCTCGCGGCTGCGCAGATGGGCACGCATAACGCTGGACATGGTCGCGTTCAATGCGTCGATCAGCAGGGCCGGGGCCAGGGCTTGCAGCAGCGTGCGGGCCAGCGGCGCGACCTCGGGCGGTGCATTGACGAGGTTCAGCAGCGGCCCGGCGGCCAGCAGCGCCATCACGGCGCCGCCCACGCCCAGCCAGGCACTGGCGCCGACGACGGCGCGGGCCACGGCGTCGGCCTGGTCGCGCCGGCCCGCACCGAGCGCCTGCGTGACGGCCACGCTGACGCCGGCACCGATGACGCGAAACAGCACGAAGATGGCGGCGAAGACTTGGTTGGCCAGACCGAAGGCGGCGCCGCTGTTGTCCGACAACCGCGCGGCTAGCGCCGTGCCGATGATGCCGATGCCTATGCCCAGCAGCAGCTCGAGCAGCAACGGCCAGGTCAGCGGAAAGAGGCGGGGGCGAGCGGAAGAGGCGGTCAAAACCGGGGCCTCTCAGCAGGATTCACACAAGTCACAGCAAGCTCGCCAGAATGAGCCGGAATCGTAAAGGAGTAACCATGCCGAAACACGCAGCCCATGCGTTTGCCCAGACCCTGGTCCCGTTCAAGATCGCGTCCGCCAAGCCGGGCCAGCTCTTCTCCCTGCCCGAGCTGGCCAAGACCTTCCCCAACGTCTTGCGCATGCCCATCTCCATGCGCATCGTGCTGGAGAGCGTGCTGCGCAACTGCGACGGCAAGAAGGTGACGGCCGAGCATGTGGAGCAGCTCGCGAACTGGAAGCCCGTGGCGCCGCGCGTGGACGAGATTCCCTTCGTCGTCGCCCGTGTGGTGTTGCAGGACTTCACCGGCGTGCCGCTGCTGGCCGACCTGGCCGCGATGCGCAACGTGGCTGCGGCGATGGGCAAGAACCCCAAGGCCATCGAGCCGCTGGTGCCGGTGGACCTGGTGGTGGACCACAGCGTGATGATTGACTACTACGGCACCAAGAAGGCGCTGGACCTCAACATGAAGCTGGAGTTCGAGCGCAACCGCGAGCGCTACGAGTTCATGAAGTGGGGCATGCAGGCCTTCGACACCTTCGGCGTCGTGCCGCCGGGCTTCGGCATCGTCCACCAGGTGAACCTGGAGTACCTGGCGCGTGGCGTGCACAAGAACAAGGACGGCATCTTCTATCCGGACTCGCTGGTGGGCACCGACAGCCACACCACCATGATCAACGGCATCGGCGTCGTCGGCTGGGGCGTGGGCGGCATCGAGGCGGAGGCCGGCATGCTGGGCCAGCCGGTCTACATGCTGACGCCCGACGTCGTCGGCTTCGAGCTGACCGGCCGGCTGCGCGAAGGCGTGACGGCGACCGATCTGGTGCTGACCGTCACCGAGATCCTGCGCAAGCACAAGGTCGTCGGCAAGTTCGTCGAGTTCTTCGGCGAGGGCACGGCCAGCCTGGCCCTGCCCGACCGGGCAACAATGGCCAACATGGCGCCCGAGTACGGCGCGACCATGGGCTTCTTCCCGGTGGACGAGAAGACCATCGCCTACTTCAAGGGCACGGGCCGGACCAAGGCCGAGATCGACGCCTTCGAGGGCTACTGGCGCGCTCAAGCGATGTTCGGCGTGCCCAAGGCCGGCGACATCGACTACACCTCCGTCGTCACGCTGGACCTCGGCACCGTCGTGCCCAGCCTCGCAGGCCCCAAGCGCCCGCAGGACCGCATCGCCATCAACGACCTGGCGGCCAAGTTCGGCGAGCTGTTCAGCAAGCCCATCGCCGAGAACGGCTTCAACCAGCCGGCCGAGAAGCTGAACCGGCCCTATGTGACCGACTCGGGCCTGCCGGTCAAGAACGGCGACGTGCTGATCGCCGCCATCACCTCCTGCACCAACACCAGCAACCCCGGCGTGCTGCTGGCCGCCGGCCTGCTGGCCAAGAAGGCGGTGGAGGCGGGGCTCACGGTCTCACCCCACATCAAGACTTCGCTGGCGCCCGGCTCGCGCATCGTCACCGAGTACCTGACCAAGGCCGGCCTGCTGCCCTATCTGGAGAAGCTCGGCTTCAACGTCGCCGCCTACGGCTGCACGACGTGCATTGGCAACGCGGGCGACTTGACGCCGGAGCTGAACCGCCTCATCCAGGACAACGACCTGGTCTGCGCGGCCGTGCTGTCGGGCAACCGCAACTTCGAGGCGCGCATCCACCCCAACCTGAAGGCCAACTTCCTGGCCAGCCCACCTCTGGTGGTGGCCTATGCGATTGCCGGCAACGTGACACGCGACCTGATGACCGAGCCGGTCGGCTTCGGCAAAAAAGGCCAGCCGGTCTATCTGGGCGACATCTGGCCCGACAGCGACGAAATCTACGCACTGATGAAGTTCGCGATGGACGCCGACGCCTTCAAGGCCAACTACGACAAGGTGGCCACGGAACCCGGCAAGTTGTGGAAGGCCATCAGGGGCACCAAGGGCCAGGTCTACGACTGGCCCAAGAGCACCTACATCGCCCAGCCGCCCTTTTTCGAGGGTTTCACGATGGAACCCAAGGCGCTGGTATCGGGCGTGCAGGGGGCGAAGGTCATGGCGCTGTTCGGCGACTCGATCACCACCGACCACATCAGCCCCGCCGGTTCGTTCAAGGAGACCACGCCGGCCGGCCAGTTCCTCATCGCCAACGGCGTGCACAAGGCCGACTTCAACTCCTACGGCGCGCGTCGCGGCAACCACGACGTGATGATGCGCGGCACCTTCGCCAACGTGCGCGTGAAGAACCTGATGCTGCCCGCAGGCGCTGACGGCTCGCGGCCGGAAGGCGGCTACACGCTGAAGAACGGCGAGCAGACCACCATCTACGACGCCGCGATGGCCTATATCGCCGAGGGCACGCCCACCGTCATCTTTGCCGGCGAGGAGTACGGCACGGGATCAAGTCGCGACTGGGCCGCCAAGGGCACGCAGCTGCTGGGCATCAAGGCCGTCATCGCCAGGAGCTTCGAGCGCATCCACCGCAGCAACCTCATCGGCATGGGCGTGCTGCCGCTGCAATTCAAGACGGGCTTCAGCTGGGAGAACCTCGGCCTCACAGGCGCCGAGACCATCGACATCACGCTCGCCAACGAGATCAAGCCGCAGGACGATGCGGTGATGACGATCACCCGCGCGGACGGCTCGCAGATCGCCGTGAAGCTGACACTGCGCATCGACACGGCCATCGAGGTGGACTACTACTTCCACGGCGGCATTCTTCCGTTTGTGCTGCGGCAGTTGCTCGCGGCGTAGCTCCCGGTCTACCGGTCTGTCGGCCCAAGCCCACATGCCCGACGGGCGGCTGGCTGACAGACGCGCGGCGCTCGCGCAACTACCGTCTTAGCAACTCCGCTGAGACTTGTTGCGATGACCTGGAATGATTTCCTGAACCGTGCCGCGGCCTCGATGCCCGATGTGGACTGGACCGACGTGTTGCCCGCCGTGCTGGCCGGAATGGTCACCATCATCGTCATCAGGTTCGGGCTGAAGCTCGTCATCCAGCGCCTGCGGGCGCTGTCCAAGCGCACCCACACCACGCTGGACGACGGCCTCGTCAGCGTGCTGGAGCGAACCAACGTCGCGCTGATCTGGGCCGTGGGCCTGCTCGTCGGCCTGACCGTGCTGCCGCTGGACGACCGCTGGCATGGCCGCGTGTCGCAGCTGTGGTTCGCCGTCGTCGCTCTGCAGCTGGGGCTGTGGTGCCAGCAGGCGCTGTCGCAGGTGCTCGTCGCCCAGCAGCAGCGCCAGGGCGGCAGCAGCAGCACGCTGTCCGCCTCGGCCACGCTGCTGAGCTGGGGCCTGCGCGGCGCACTGTGGGTGGTCGTCGTGCTGGCGGTGCTGTCCAACATGGGCATCAACATCACCGCCTTCGTCGCGTCCCTGGGCATAGGCGGCATCGCGCTGGCGCTGGCCGTGCAGAACATCCTTGCCGACTTGTTCGCATCGCTCGCCATCGCGGTGGACAAGCCTTTCGAGGTGGGTGACTCCATCACCGTGGGCGACGTGACCGGCACGGTCGAGCGCGTGGGCTTGAAGACGACGCGCATCCGCAGCCTGGGCGGCGAACAGATCGTCATGTCCAACGCCGAGTTGCTCAAGCGCACGGTGGCCAACTTCAAACGACTGCAGACGCGCCGCGTGCTTTTCGCCTTCGGCATCACCTCGGACACCACGGCCGACGAGGTGGCAGGCATCCCGCCGCTGGTGAAGGAGCTGATCGAGGCCGACCCCAAGCTCGAACTCGTCCGCGCCCATTTCAAGGGCTTCGGTGACAGCTCGCTGAACTTCGAGGTGGTCTACCGCGTCAAGGACCCGAATTACGACGTCTACATGGACCGGCAGCAGGCGTTGAACCTGGCGCTGATGCGCGCGCTGCAGGAGCGCGGCATCCGCCTCGCGTTTGCAGCCCAGGCGGTCAACGTCATCGGCGGCCTGCAGGTGGCCGCAGCCCCAGCGCAGCAGCCGCACGGCGCCCATCCTTTGCCTGCGGGCTGAACGTGGGTCACGGCGGGGCCGACCTGCTCACGGCCGCCATCGCGGCGCTGGTGCTGGTCGCCATCGCCGGGGCGCTGTACACGCACCGCTTCGGCCTGTCGCACCTGCTGGTGTTCCTGGTGGTCGGCATGCTGGCCGGCGTGGACGGGCCGTTGGGCCTGCCCTTCGACAACTACACGCTCGCCGTCCACGTGGGCAACCTCGCGCTGGCGCTGATCCTGTTCGACGGCGGCCTGCGCACGCGCTGGATCGTGGCGCGCGAAGGCATGCTGGCGGCCGGCCTGCTGGCCACGGTCGGCGTGGCCGCCACGGCCTGCCTGGTCGCCACGCTCGCCCACGTCGTGCTGCAGGTTCCGTGGGCGCAGGGCCTGCTGCTCGGCGCCGCGGTGTCGTCGACCGACGCGGCGGCCGTGTTCGCGCAGTTCAGCGCCAGCAAGCTGAAGCTGGAGCCGCGCCTGGCTGCGACCATCGAGGTGGAGTCGGGCATGAACGATCCGGTGGCCATGGTGCTCACCGTCGGCCTCATCGCCTGGATGGGGGCACGCGGCGGCGCTGAAGGGGCCGAGGCGGCGTCAGGCCTGGCCGTGCTGGCGCCGCTGCTGGGCCAGCAACTCGGCCTGGGCGTCCTGGCGGGTGTGGGCGGCGGCCTGCTGATTTCGGCCTGGCTGCGGCGCCTGCCGATGGCGGACGATCACGATGGCCTGGCCTCGCTGTTGATGTTGGCGGTCGGCCTGCTGCTGTTCGCCGCCACCAACAACCTTGGCGGCTCGGGTTTCCTGGCCGTCTACCTCGCCGGGCTGCTGGTGCGCCATCGCGCCGAGCGCGTCACGCGCTTGAGCCTGCCCGGCCTCAACGGCTACACCTGGCTGGCCCAGGCGGCGCTCTTCCTTTTGTTGGGGCTGCTGGTGACGCCGCACGAGGTCTGGCAACTCGCCGGGCCCGGCCTGGTCGTGGCGGCCGGCCTGATGCTGCTGGCGCGGCCGGCGGCGGTCGTGCTGTGCTTGGCGCCGCTGGGTTTCGACTGGCGCTCGCAGTGCTTTGTGGCCTGGTCTGGCCTGCGCGGCGGCGTGCCCATCGTGCTGGCCGCCTACCCGGTGCTGGCCGGCATCCCCGGCGCGTGGCGGCTGTTCGACGTCGCCTTCCTGGTGGTGCTGCTGTCGCTGCTGATTCAGGGGCCGACGCTGGCGCCGCTCGCGCGGGCGCTGCGGCTGAATCGGGACTAGAAGATCGGGATCAGATGCGGGCGGCCGGCCACCAGCGTGACAACGCGGCGTGGCAGGCAGAGCAACGGTGTGGTGCCGCTGCGCAGGGCGCGGGCCACGGCGGCGCGCGCGGCGTCCAGCAGCGCGGTCAGGCTGGGCCGTTCGCCCCGGCATTGCGAGCGCGGGATGACGAGGGCGAGATCTATGCTGCTGGGGCCGCTGGCATCGGCAGCCTCGACTTCCAGGCGGGCGTTGACGACGACCGTGGACGGCGTACTCAAGCGCAGATCAAGGTCGGCGTCAACGATGTCATCAAAGGCCACTGGCAGGTTTTGCAGCGGCGGCATGAAGGTCGGTGGGTTCTTGGACATGGCGGGCCATGATGCTGAACGCATATGACAGCCGCCATCGGGCGCGCTGCCACGATTACGTAGGACGAGGCCGTTAGACGCAGGGCGCGTGGCGCACGGTCGGTGCGGCGAACAGGCGGCCGATGAGGGTGCGTGCAAAGAAGTAGTCGTTGCGCAGCTTGTCGCCCAGCCCGTCCAGGCCGACACAGCCTTGCGGGTCGCAGGGGATGTCCAGGCCGGCATCACCAATCGCCAGGGGTTCGAAGTGCAGCAGGTGCGTGGCCGCAGGGACGGCAGCACGGCAGGCTTCTTGGTTGGGTACAGAGAACATCACGGCCTCCACAGAGAGTGACGAAAGCATGGATGTCACTCTGCGCCGGCGGGGTCTGGCCGGGTGTAGGCCCGGCGGGTGCGCCGCAGGTGTAACGCGGCGCGTGCTTTTGTAGGACAGAGACTAGGGCGCGTTCTGCGTCGGCACGCTGATGTCGAACCAGAAGCGGCTGCCCTCGCCGAAGCGGCTCTCCAGCTGGATCTCGCCGCCCATCATGCGCACCAGCTGGCGGCTGATGGCCAGGCCCAGGCCCGTGCCGCCGACGCGCTGCTCGGCATTGCCGGCCTGCTCGAACGGCTCGAAGAGGCGCTCGCTCTGGTCCTCCGCAATGCCGACGCCGGTGTCCTCCACCTCGAAGCGCAGCATGGCGTGGCCCGGCAGGGTCTCGACCGATGGCAGCGCCAGCGCGCGCAAGGTGACGCCGCCGACATGGGTGAACTTCACGGCGTTGCCCAGCAGGTTGAGCAGGATCTGGCTCAGCCGCTTGTCGTCGGCCAGCACGACGGCGGGCAGGCTCGGGTCGAGGTGCAGGTCCAGCGAGATCTGCTTGTCGACGGCCATCACGCGCACGATGTCGGCCACGGCATTCATGCGCGTGGCCAGCTCCACCGGCCCGAGGCGCAGCTCGGCCTTGCCGGCCTCGATGCGCGACAGGTCCAGGATGTCGACGATCAGCGTCAGCAGGTGCTGGCCGCTGCTGTGGATGATGTCCAGGCCGCTGCGCTGCTTGGGCGTGAGGCCGTCGTCCATCTTCAGGATCTGGGCATAGCCCATGACGGCGTTCAGCGGCGTGCGCAGCTCGTGGCTCATGCGCGCCAGGAACTGGCTCTTGGCGCCGTTGGCCACCTCGGCGCGCTCCTTGGCGTCGCTGAGCTCCAGCGTCCGTGCGCGCACCAGCTCTTCCAGATGGTCGCGGTGGGCGCCCAGCTCCGTCTCGCGCTCCTGCAGCGCGTCGATCATGCGGTTGAAGGTGTGGGCCATGGCCGCGATGTCGCGCGGGCCGCCGGCCGGGGCGCGGGCGTCGTTGTCGCCGCCCTCGACCTTCTCCATCGCGTCGGACAGCGCCGCCAGCGGCCGCGTCAGGCGCAGCGCCAGGTAGCGCACGGCCAGCAGGAAAAGCGCCGCGAACAGCAGGGCCACGCCGAAGTTGGCGATGAAGAGCGAGGTCTGGGTGCGGTGCAGCGTCGCCTTGCTCTGGATGACGCGCACATGGCCCAGCAGCTGGGCCGGGCGCAGCGTGACGTCGAAGGGCGAAGGCTCGGGCCGCGTCCAGACCGGTGCGGCGAAGGCCCAGCTGTCCTCGGTCTCCTCGTCCAGCCAGGGCTCGCTGGCGGCGCGGGCCGGGGGCAGTGCGGCGGGCGGGCGATCGCGCCCGGCGCCGAGGGCCAGCAGCAGCCGGCCGTTGGTGTCGCGGATCTCGATGCCCGTGACGTCGGGGAAGGCCAGCGAGGCGCGCACGGCCTCTTCGGCGTTGTCGGCCGCCGCATAGATCAGCGCCAGCGAGCTGTTGGAGGCCAGGTTGCCCGCCACGCGCCCGCCCTGCTCCAGCAGCATGGCGCGCACCTGGCGGCCGCCCTGCCAGGCGTTGACGGCAGCCATCAGCAGGGCCAGGCTCAGCCCGCCCAGCGCGACGGCCATGCTCAGGTGGCGGCGGAACGAGGCCTCGCGCAGCCAGCGCGCATAGACGCGCAGCGGCCACGGTCGCGGCAGCGGTGCCGGAGGTGGCAGCACGTCACCCGGCAGGATGCTGACCGGCTGTTGGCTGTCGAGGTGGTGGCGTGTCATCTCAGTTCGAGGGGTAGACCAGGTCGAAACTCGACTGCACTGCAGCCACGTCGATACCCAGATGAGCCGCAGTGCGGATGTTGATGGCGGCCAGCGCCTGGCGCAACGGCATCACCCCGGCCACGGCGGCCTTGGGTGCGGCGGCCATCCGCTGGGCCGACGTGGCCAGCGAACGGCCGAGTTCGCGGTTGTCGGGGTAGAGCGAGAACAGCGCGCCGCGCTTGACATGGGCGGCGTGGCTGGAGAACACCGCGATGTTGCGGTTCCAGCCCTCCCTGAGCACCAGCGAGAGCACGGCGTTGTCGTCCACGGTGGTCGGGTCTTGCGGCAGCCACAGCGCGTCGCGCGCCGGGTCGGCATTGGCAAGCAACTGCGTATAGGCGCGCAAGGCCTCGGCCTGGTCGGCGGCCTCCTGGGCCAGCAGCTCCAGGCCTTCGGCGCGGGCCGCCTCGCGCGCCAGCCTGACGAGCCAGGCGTTCAGGCGCGGGTCGTAGACCAGGTGCACGCGCCGCGTGCCGGGCCGCAGGCGCTTCAGGCGGCTCAGCATCAGGGCCGGGTCGGGCGCCAGCGTGTGCACGGGGAAGCTGCGCGCCTCGGCCTCCTGCACCGACACGACGCAGCCCACCAGCACGGACATCTCGCCGGCAAGAGCGCTGGCGATGCGCATGCCGCCACGACCCAGGCCGATGAGCACCTGCAGGTCGCGCTTGCGGATGTCCTCGACCACCTGGGCCGGGTTCGCGTTGCTGGCCATCGCAAAGCTGGCCACCGAGCCGCCGAGCTTGTCCTCGATGCCTTCCAGGATGCTGGCGAAGACCTGGCGGAAGGGCTCGCCCAGCTCCGGGTAGACAACGGCGAGCGAGCGCCCAAGCTCGGCCGCCGCAGCACCGCCCCCCGCCAGCGCCACGGCACCGCCCAAGGCCTGTCGCAACAGGGCGCGGCGCGTGGCTTGGGTGGGGCAACCGGGCTCGGTCAAGTGGGGAGTGCTGTGTGAAAGGTCCAGCAAGGACCGGGACGAGTGGGCGGCATTATGCAAAGGGGCCGGATTCAGCCGACGGTAATCGACCTGCGCATGAGCGCCCCTCGGACATACCGCCAAGTCGCGCACGATGCCACCACCCGCCGGGCTGGGTTGGCGCGCATGCGGGATTCACCGCATGCGATGCCAGGCGCAGCGCGGCGCATTATGCGGACGGGCCGGGGTGATTCTGGGCGGCGCCTGCTGGGCAACAGGGCTGCCAGGCGACATCCCGCTGCCTCGGCGCGCGTGCAGAGTTCACGAATCGCGCTGCCCTCCCCAGGCGCCGCCTTGCTCTGCCGCCCGCGCGGCGACAGCACAATACGCGCCCACCACCATCCACCTCGGAGAAGCTGGCAATGCGACCTTTCTTTGGCCAGGTGTTCCTCAGCGGCGTCTGCCTCACGGTGGGGTCGTCGCTCGCGGTCGCGCAGGCACCGAGCGAAGAAGAAGAGCTGGCCCAGGTCTATGGCGACAAGACGACCGTCAGCATCGCCACGGGCGCCGCGCAGTCGTTGCGCCGGGCGCCCGCGGTCGCCACCGTCATCACGGCGCAGGACATCGCGCTGATGGGCGCGACAGACATCGACCAGGTGCTGGCCACCGTGCCCGGCATCCACGTCGGCCGCAACAACCAGGGCTACAACCCGCTGTACATCGTGCGCGGCATCTACAGCGAGTTCAATGCGCAGACGCTGGTGCTCTACAACGGCGTGCCGATGACGACGATGTTCATCGGCAACCGCGGCACGCTCTGGTCGGGCCTGCCGGTGGCCAACATCGCCCGCATCGAGGTCATCCGCGGCCCGGGCTCGGCGCTGTACGGCGCGGATGCTTATGCCGGCGTCATCAACATCGTCACCAAGGGCCCGGCAGACACGCCCGGCCTGGAGCTGGGCGCGCGCGCCGGCTCGTTTGCCAGCCGCAATGGCTGGGTGCAGTACGGCGGCGCGGTGGGCCCTGTGGCGGTGGCCGCCTACCTCTACGCCGGCCACACCGACGGCTTCAAGGAAACCGTGCAGGCCGATGCCCAAAGCGGCCTGGATGCGCTGTTCGGCACCAAGGCCAGCCTGGCCCCCGGGCCGGTGAACACGGGCTATGACGCGGTCGACGCCCACGTCGAGGGCAACTACGGCAAGCTGCGCGTGCGCGCTGGCTACATGCTCCGGGACAACATCGGCACCGGCGCCGGCGCCGGCGGCGCGCTGGACCCGGTCGGCCAGGGCCGCAACCAGCGCTGGAACGCCAGCGCGTCGCTGTCCGAGGTGGAGCTGGCGCCCCAGCTGCTGCTGAACCTCACGGGCAGCTACTTCCAGTTCACCAACCAGTTCCCGCAGCCTTTGCAGGTCTTCCCGCCCGGCGCCTTCGGTGGCAGCTTCCCGCAGGGCATGTTCGGTGCGCCCAACACCTGGGAGCGCCAGACACGCGTGGCTGCCGTGCTGGGCTACACAGGCCTGGCTGGCCACCAGTTGCGGCTGGGCGTAGGCCATGACGACCTGGACATGTACCGCACCCAGGAGTTCAAGAACTTCACCGTCATCGACTCCGGGCCAGCGAAGGGGCTGCCGGTGCCGAACCCCGGCGGCCAACTGGTCGAGTTCCCCGTCGACAAGTCCTTCGTCACGCCGCAGCGGCGTCGCGTCAGCTATGCCTATGTGCAAGATGAATGGAACATGGCGCCGGACTGGACGCTCACCGCCGGCGTGCGGCGCGACAACTACAGCGACTTCGGCGCCACCACCAATCCGCGCATGGCGCTGGTGTGGGATGCCAGCCTGGACCTGACCGCCAAGCTGCTGATCGGCCGCGCCTTCCGGGCGCCGTCGTTCTCGGAGGAGTACAGCATCAACAACCCGGTCATCCGCGGCAACCCGCTGCTCAAGCCGGAGCGCATCAGCACGGCCGAGGCGTCCTTCAGCTGGCAGCTGAGCGCGCAGGTGCAACTGCAGGCCAGCGCCTTCCGCTACACGATGACGGACATCATCCGCGCCGAGAGCATCGGCGGCGGCACCAGCGAATACACCAACCTGGGCAAGCAACGGGGCCACGGCTTCGAGCTGGAGCTGGTGGCCGACGTCGCGCGCAACCTGCGTCTGGCGGGCCACTACGCCTACCAGCGCTCGGTCGACGAGAGCACCGGCCATGACGCCGGCTACGCACCGCACCAGATGGCCTATGTGCGCGCCGACTGGCATTTCGACAAGGGCTGGTCCCTGAGCGGCCAGGTCAAGCGCGTGGCGGGCCGCCGACGCGCGGCCGGCGATGACCGCGCGCCCGTGCCCGACTACACCACAGCCGACCTGACGCTGCGCACCTCGTTGCGCCAGTCCGGCTGGGACCTGGCCTTATCGATGCGCAACCTGTTCAACGCCGATGTGCGCGAACCCAGCCTGGCCAGTACCGGCATCCCCTACGACCTGCCGATGGCCGGTCGCGCGGTGGACGTGCAGTTGGTCTATCGCTTCTAGCTGCCCCAACGCCTAGGTGCGGGCCCCTCGTAGGCGATGTTGTCGCAGGCCAGCGGCAGCAGCGTGCCGGCCGGCTGTTCGCTCGCCTCGATGTAGCAGGGCTGCATGCCGGCGAGGAAGGCCGGGAAGGTGAACTGGTAGTGCTGGCGCGGCGTGAAGCCCATGTCCGCCGTCAGCGCGGCGGCCAGCGCGGCGTAGTTCATGCGCAGCCGCCAGCGCCCGTCCTGCAGATGCTTCTCGACGGCCAGCGCCGCCTGCAGGTGCGCGCCATCGGCCAGCCCCTGCTGCTCGATCAGCTTCAGCATCGGCGCGATGCGCTCGTCGCCCGCCGCGATGGGCCGGCCGTAGCCGGCGATGGCGCGGTGGCGCTTCAGCTCCTCGCGCACGCAGGCGTCCACGCCTTCCCCCGATGCCAGCGCCTGCCGGGCACGCTGGATGAAGGTGGCGGCGCGGATGTCGATGCCGCGGCCGTAGATCTCGGCCTCGGACACGGCCAGCGCCGCGGCCATGCCCAGGTTGCCCGAGCTGCGCGCGCTGCCGGCCAGCGCGGCGACGCGGTTGTTCCAGATGCGCGCGTCCGGGTAGCTGGTGAAGACCCAGATCGCGTGCAGCACCTTGATCTGCGCGGCCGTATAGCGCTGGCCGGTGATGCCGAAAACGTACAGCGCAAGCCAGTCCATGTCGCCCAGGTCGGCATGCAGGTCGTGGCCGCGGAACACAGCACGCTGGCCGACGAAGGCGCCGCCCATGCGGGTGGTCAACACACCGGCATGCTGTTCCAGCGGCGAAGTCTTTTGCTCGTTCATGCCACTTCCTTCAGCGGGTCGTCCTGCAAGTCCAGCGCGAAGAACGGGAAGTCCTTGTAGCTGCCGGCGCGCTGCTCAAGCGCATGCGCCGCCGCGCCGGGCAGGCGCAGCAGCAGGTGCAGCATCTCGCCTTGCTCAGGGGTGAAGCCCAGGTCGCCCAAGGCGGCCGCCGCAACGCCCGACATCGCCAGCGGCAAGCCCACCGCCGCCTCGATCTCGGGGCGCTGCGCAGCCAGCCAGCGCAGGCGCGGGCCGCCGGCTATGTCGGCCAGGCGCTGCAAGGCATTGCAGACGATGCCGGGGGTGACCACGCCGTTGGGCTCGAAGCCCGGCGGGTGATCGGCCTCCGGCCAGATGGGCGAGGTGGGCGCGGCTGCGGCAAGCCAGTGGGTGGCCCACAGCGCGACGCTCTCCGGCGCGGCGCGGCTGTCCCAGATCGTCATGGCCGCGGCCACTTCCTGCGCGCCGCCATGGCGGCCGGCGCCCACGGCCAGTGCGGCCATCAAGGCCGCCGCTGCTGGCGAGCGGCCCAGCCCCGAGCACATCGCCGCATGCACCGCGGCATCACGCGGCCCCGCATTGGCCAGGGCCACGGCCAGCGCCTCCAGCAGGCGGGCCTGCGCTTCTGTCGGTGCCTCCTCGCGGAACAGCAGCCACAGCATGTCGACCCAACGGGCGCGGCCCAGCAGGTCGCCGTACACGTCGTAGCCGCGGCAGTGCGCGGCGCGCGTCGCGAAGCGGTCGGCGGGTTCCGCCTCTTCGCGCCAGATGCTCGTGCGGACCTGCTCCATCACATCAGCTGGCTGAAGCCGCCGTCCACCACCAGCTCGGTGCCGACGACATAGGACGAAGCCGGCGAGGCGAGGTAGAGCACCGCGTTGGCGACTTCCTCGGCAGTGCCGAAGCGCTGGCTGGGCGAGCGCTGCGTCAGGTCGGCACGCGCGGCGTCCACCGCCTCGCGGGGCACGCCGTCCCAACGGCCGAAGCCGGGCGTATCGATGGGGCCGGGGCTGACGGCATTGACGCGGATGCCGCGTGCGGCCAGCTCCAGGCTCGCGGTGCGCACCAGCGAACGTGCCGCCGCCTTGCAGGCCGCGTAGGCCGAGAAGCCCGGCGCGCCGATCTGGTTGGCGATGGAAGTCGTCACGACGATGGACGCCCCCGGGCGCAGCAGCGGCAGTGCGCGCTGGATGGCGAAGAACACGCCCTTGAAGGCGACGTTGTTCATCGCGTCGAACTGGTCCTCGGTCATCAGCTCGATGGGCACCGGCGAGCCGCCAGTGGCGTTCAGCACCAGCGCGTCAAGGTGGCCGAACTTGGCCTTCACCTGCGCCATCAGGCGGTCGATGTCGGACAGATTGCCGGCGTCGCTACGCACGGCCAGCAGGTCGTGGCCGAGGGAGTCGCGCGCCGCGGCCAGCGTCGCCTCGTCGCGGCCGGTGATCATCACGCTGGCGCCCTGCGCCATGAAGAGCTTGGTTGTGGCCAGGCCGATGCCGCTGTTGCCACCGGTGATCAGGGCCGTCTTGCCGGCCAACGTTCGCGTATCGCTCATTTCGCTCATTTCGCAGTACCCAGGGTTTTCATTCGAAGGTTCATTGGCGGCACCTCTTCGCCGTCGATGCGGATGTCCAGCAGCGTCGGGCCACCGCGCGACAGGATCGCGTTGAAGTCCAGCGCATCGAGGTCGGCGGGCGAGCGGATCACATGGCCCGGGATGCCCATGGCCGCGGCCATCATGGCGAAGTCGACCTTGGGCAGCTCGAAGCCGATGGGCTCCGCACCCGCCAGGCGCTGGCCATGCTTGACCATGCCTAAAGCGCCGTCGTTCAGCACGACGTAGAGCACCGGCAGGCCCAGCTCGGCGGCGACCGTGATCTCCTGGCCGTTCATCAGGTAGCTGCCGTCGCCCGTCAGGCAGACGACCGGGCAGCGGCGGTTGGCCATCGCAATGCCCACGGCCGAGCCGATGGCCCAGCCCATGGGCGCGAAGTCCATGGTCACGCGCAGCCAGCTGGAGGGGCGCGTGCGCCGCTCCTGCCCAGAAGGCAGGAAGGGGCCGCCGGGCAGGCGGCCGCTGCGCTGGTCGTGCGGCGCGAGGTAGTGCACGGCCCAGGCGGCGCTGTTGCCGGCGTCGGCGACGAAGCGCGTCTGCGGCGGGCAGCGCTCGGACAGCGTGGCGAGCAGGCGCTGCGGCTTGACCGGCGCGCTGTCGCTGAGGGTGGCCTGGGGGCTGTCCACCATGGCCTCGTAGGCCTGGCGCGCCATCTGCGGATGCACGAAGGGCAGCAGCTGGCCGTCCTGCCCGCTGCTCGAGGGGGCCAGCAGCGCAATCAACTGCTCGCACACCGACTTGATGTGGCCGCGCACATGCAGCCGCGCCATCGGCGAGCGCATCAGGTTCTCGTCGCTGTCGTCCACATGCACGAGGCGGCTGTTCAGCAGCGAGGACGACCAGCCACCGCTGTTGAACTCACCGAAGCCCGTGCCCAGCGCGATGACGAGGTCGGGTGCGCTGGACAGCAGCTCGGCAGCGCTGTCATGACCGCCAAAGCCGAACACGCCGCGAAAGCGCGGGTGGCGCGGATTGATGAAACCCTTGCCGTCCGGCGTGGCGATGAAGTGGCCGTCGGTGCGCTGCACCAGCTGCATCAGCTCGTTGCCGGCCTCGCCGCAGCCGTCGCCAATCAGCCAGACCGGCTGGCGGGCCGAGAACAGCAGGCGGGCCAGCTGGCGCACGGCGGGCAGGTCCACCAGGGCCGGCGCGCGGCGCAGCAGGCCGGCGAAGTCGGGCGTCTCCAGGTCGTCGGGCAGCGGCTGGCGCAGGATGTCGACCGGGATGGACAGGTGGCTCGGGCCGCTCGGCGCGCGCTGCGCATGCATCAACGCGTTGAAGAGCTTGATGGGCAACTGCTCGGCGTGCGAGACCAGCGAGTTGTAGCGCGTGCACGGGCGGAACATCGCCATCGTGTTGATGCCCGTGCAGCTCGATTCCTGCAATGCGCCCTTGCCGAAGTTCTTGATCGGAGGCTGGCCGGTGATGACCAGCATCGGCACGTTGTTGTCATAGGCGCAGGCCACGCCGGTGATCAGGTTGGTGGCGCCCGGCCCCGAGGTGGCGATGCACACGCCGATCTTGCCGGTCTCGCGGGCATAGCCGTCGGCCATATAGGCGGCGCCCTGCTCATTGCGGGCCACGACGGCCTGCGGGCCGCCGCGCCGGCCGCTGCGTGCGAGGGCGTTGTACAGCGGCTCGATGGCGCCGCCGGGCACACCGAAGACGTATTCCACGCCGATGGCTTCAAGCGCCTCGACCAGCAGGTCGGCGGCGTCACGGGCGGCGGGTTCGCGCGCCGTGTCGGGCGCGTCGGCATAGAAAGGGGCGAGAGCAGTATTTGAGTCCACGGGGCAGCAGCAGTCGGCAGGCGGTAGGCGAAGGACACCGCGACGGCTGCGGCACAGCTGCTTGGGGCAGCTGGCACCGGCGGTGTCCGCACGACATCAGGAAATGAGGAGCCCACCGAGGTGGACCCTGGAACGACCAATGGACACAAGATGCCAATGGCCTTGCTCCCCCCCTGCGTGCGCTGTGGGCCTGAGGCGACGCTGAATAAGTCCCCGCGCGGGACTTGTTCAGCGTTGCCTTAAGCCCCGCGTCATCTCTAGCCTGCGCGTGAAGCCTCAGCACCGCGCAGTGAACGCAACTGTATCGAGGTGAAACTTACCCACATCCCCGCGAATGCGGGAAAACACGAGGCACGCGGGGACAAGTCGTGAACTAGTCCACACTGCAGAGGCAGCGGCCGAGAGCTTTTCAGCCGTGCCTGAAAGGGCGTCAAAACGCCCTACAACCTGTCACGGTTTGACCCTTGCTCCGGTCAATTGCGCCACCGCCGCCAGCGTCGTCTGCGCGGCATTCAGCCCGAGCAGGAAGTCCTTGTCCGAGTAGGTCGAAAACAGGTCGGTGGGCTGGTGCCAATGCGGGTTCCAGCCGGCGCCGATCTGCATGCCGCGCTCGTTCTCGCGCAGCGACACCGCCGGCACCAGGTCCATGAAGGGCGTGGAGTCGGTGTTGGTCATGCGGTTGCCAACCGCAGCCGGGTAGTCGGTCGCGTACTTCTCGTTGGCCGCGCGCAGGGCCCAGGCCAGCTTGGCCGCGCCCTCGGCCTGCTTGGCATTCACCTGGAACTCGATGTTCACGTCGGCCTCGGCGCGCTGCTCCTTGGGCGCCGTGTAGACCGGCTGGCCGCGCGCGTCGAGCACCGGTTTGCCGGCGGCGTCGAGCTTGGGCACGGGCATGCCGTGGTCGAACATCATCATGTCGTGCTGGATCATGCCCAGCCAGGTCGGCTCCGGGTAGCGGCCCGAGCCCTTGGGCGACTCGATGCCCTGCAAGTCCTTGCGCTGGGCCACATAGGCATAGGCGCCGTTCAGGCCGGTCTCCTCGTTGTTCCAGAGGATGAAGCGGATGGAGCGCTCCGTCGTCACGCCCGGCGCGTTGAAGATGCGCGCCAGCTCCATCACCAGCGCCGTGCCCGAGCCGTCGTCATTGGCTGCCTCGCCAAAGCCGATGCCGTCCATATGGGCGGAGACGATGTACATCTCGTCGGGCTTGGTCGTGCCGACCTTGGTGCAATAGACGCTTTCGCGCGGCGACGTGCCCAGCGGCGTCTGCTCAGTGTTCAGCGCGCGCAGCTTCTCGTCGGGCTGGGCCATCGGGTCGGTGTTCACGCCGGTGGGCGCGCGCTTGCCGAACAGCGTGCCGCCGCCTTGCGCCGCCGGGCCGCCGGCCCGCACCGGTTGCAACTGCACCGGCCCGCGCTTGACTGGCTCGGTGAAGTCATAGCGCAGCCGCTCGGTGTTCGTGCAGCCATAGCTCTTGAGCTGGGCCTCGATCCAGTCCAGTGCCTGGCGGTTGCGCGCCGTGCCCTGGCGGCGGTCGCCAAACTGGGTCAGGCCCTTGATGGTGGCCTTGTACTTGTCCAGCTCCAACTGGTTGACGAGCGGGGCGACGGGGTCGGCCGCATCGACGGGTGCCAGCTGGGCAAAGGCGGTCAGGCAGGCTGTGGCCAGCGCGGCGGCAACGAAAGCGTTCTTGGAAGCCATGGTGGGAAGCTTGGAGTGAGGTGGCTCGATCCTATTCAATGGCCAGGGTCGCCGAGAGCAGCAGAGCCGGCTCGTCGCGGTCATCCGGGTCGGTCACCAGCAGCAGATGCAGCGTGCCGTTCTCCACGATCACGGCGATGCCCTCGGCCTTGCAGCGCAGGGACAGTGGCCACATACCGAGCAGCCGCCCATCCGCCGCCACGACCCCGACGGCCGACCCTCGGCACGGGCCATCCAGATAGCTGTCATCCGTGGCCTCTGCCGCCGCACAGAACACCCAGCCCCCGTGCGGCAGCGCCGCGCCATCGGTGAAGCACAGCGGCACGCCGTCGATGTCGCCCAGTTCGTACTGGTGGCCCGACACCGGCTCGGGCGCCGGCCCCGCGCCGCCCAGCCAGGCCTGGATCGCCGGCCAGTCATAGCTGATCAGCACATTGACCGGGCTGGCCTGGTTGCCCCGCTGCAGCAGGCAGAAGCGGTCGGCAGCGACGAAGGCGCCTTCGATATTCAGCTGCTCGTGCCGTGCGTGCAGCGGCTCGTACAAGGGCGAGAGGTCGATCTCGCGCACGGCGCCCTCGATCTCACCCGCCTCGTTGAAAGCCAGCAGCGCCGCTCGCTGGCGCTGCGGCCGGGACCCGGAACCCAGGGCCAGCAGCGCGCCCTGCGGGTAGCCCGGCCAGGGCGGCAGATGGGCCAACGCCTCCAGGTCCGGCTTGGCAGCCTTGCGGGCCTTGGGCTTGTCGGGCAGTTCGCCGCCGAAGAGCCGATGCAGCCGGCCAGGGCGGTCGCCCGACAAGTCAAACGCAGCCAGCGTGTGCTCGTCATCGGCAACGACAAACAGCCGCTGCCCCACCTGAACCAAGCCGCTGGCTGCGCTGAGGTGGCCCGGAGCGGCATTTGTCTCGACGGACAGGGTTCGGACGACTCGGACTTCCAGCATGGCAAAGCTCCCTGGCAAACATGCGGGCGATGCTAGTCGCGCCAGAAGAGCGCCGTCGATGCCAGGCTGAGGCGGTGGAGCCCGGTGGGGCGTCCGGCTGAGACTGCTTTGCTGCAATTGCTGGTCGCACGCCAGCCAGGACCCAAATCGGCGTAGCCTTAGGCCTCGCAACATGCCATCGCGGCCCGAAGCAGTGTCAAAGACCATCCAAGCGGGCCTCATCTATTTCGCCATCGTGCTCAGTACAGGCTTCGGTCTTGGCGTAGTCCGGGTTCCGTTCCTCGTACCGAGCATCGGAGAGCGATGGGCGGAGCTTGCCGAGATGCCGATCATGGCAACGGTCATCTACCTGGCCGCCGGATACATCCTTCGCCGTTTTCCTGAAATTGGCTCGCCGAGCAGGTCATTGATGGCGGGGGGGCTCGCCTTGGCACTCACCGTGGCCGCCGAGTTGGCGTTGGCAACCGTCTTGCAAGACAAAACGCTCGCCGAGTTCATTGCCAGCCGAGACAAGGTATCTGGCTCGGCCTACGTTGCGCTGCTGCTGGTGTTTGCAGTGATGCCAAGAGTTCGCCTGTCAAAGCAGGCGCCAACCGCAGGGAAGCAGAGCAAGGCCTAGCCTTCGCCGCGCTCACTCTGGAGCAATGGCGAATTGCACAGCGGTTCTGGTGGGGATTTCTCAATCGCGAGAGGAAGATTCAATGCAAAAAGCGCGTGCACTGAGATGTGCAATAGCAGCAATGGGAATGGCTTCGTCGCCTCTCGCATTTGGTCAGTCAGATTGGACGTTGCCCCCCATAGCCGAGGGACAAGAGGCCAGAGAAAACTGCCTGGGGCTGATAGCTGTGCTGCCAGTCATGAAGAATCCCCAGATGCAGCTGCTCATGGAGAGTCCTGAAATCTATAAAGCTGGAGGCAATGCATTGATGGTGAACGCTGTGGCAGCCTTAGCAAGATCGAAGGAGCCTGACGCACTGTTCACGCTAGGCATGCTGTTTGAGTCAGGTAGCTGCTTTGGTGCCAAGAAGGATATGAAGATTGCCAACTCGCTGTATCTCCAGGCCGCCGCACGCGGTAGCCTGGAAGCAAAAGAGCGGGCTAAAAAGTGAACGTACGGCGTCGCCCAAAAGCGGCGCCCAAGCCTTCACTCGGGAGGCGGGGCCGGAGTCGGTGACGAGGTTGATCCACAGGATCTGCATGGCCAGCAGGGGCAGCCAGCCAAGGCCTTCCCGCTCAGCTGGCAGCGCTTCAGCCTGTCACACAGCCACCCCGAACAATTTGCCGACGCCCGCCGTGATCGCCATCGCCAGCGCGCCCCAGAACGTGACCCGCACGATGCCGCGTGCGATGGGGGCGCCGCCCGTGTAGGCCGCCAGCCCCCCCAGCAGCGCCAGGAACAGTAGCGACGTGGCGCCAACGATCAGCACCAGGGTCTGCTGCGGCGCCAGCCAGGCGCTGAGCAGGGGCAGGCCTGCCCCGACGGTGAATGAGGCAGCCGATGCCCACGCCGCCTGCAAGGGCCTGGCGGCGGCCGCCTCCGAGATGCCGAGCTCGTCGCGGGTGTGGGCGCCGAGCGCATCGGTGGCCATCAGCTGCCGGGCGACCTGCTGCGCAAGGTCGGGGGCCAGGCCGCGCTGCACGTAGATGCCCGCCAGTTCAGCCGTCTCGCGGGTGGCGTCGGTGGCCAGTTCCTGGCGTTCGCGCGCGATGTCGGCCCGCTCGGTGTCGGACTGCGAGCTCACCGAGACGTACTCCCCCGCCGCCATCGACATCGCGCCGGCCACCAGCCCGGCCACGCCCGCCACCAGCACCGCGCCTGGCGCGGCATTGGCGGCCGCCACGCCAAGGATCAGGCTGGCCGTGGAGACGATGCCGTCGTTGGCCCCCAGCACGGCGGCGCGCAGCCAGCCGATGCTGTGCGTGCGATGGCTTTCAATGGGCATACCGGGCATGGCGCAACTTTCCGTCAGGGGTGGGTGGGTCTGGGCAACGCGTCACTCGAGGCCGGCGCGCCGCAGCCTGGCGCGCAAGGCAGCGATCTCCTCCAGCAGGTCGAGCACCAGGGCCGCGCCAGCGGTGCCGAGGGCAAGGTCGGCGTTCAGGCGCAAGGCCGTGCGCGTCGCGCGCAGCGATGGCCCCGTGAAGGCCCAGTGCTGCGGCGCGGCGCCGTCGGGTTGCAGCACGCCTTCGTCGACCAGCGCCAGCACCTGGGCCGGGCTCGCACCGGCGGCCTGGCACAGGCCGCTCAGGCTGAAGACGATCTCTTCCTCGACGATGACAGCGTCGATCACATCACTTGAGTTGTCGGCCATGGTTGTCATCCTTCCTGCGCCACGCGCGGGTCAAAGTCTGGGAATGCTGCCCGCAGCGCGGTGTAGGCGGCCTGGGCCGCGTCGGAGCCAGCGCGCGGCAGCGTGAGGGTCAGCACGGCATACAGGTCACCCGGCGGCTTGCCCGGCAGGCCGCGGCCCTTCAGGCGCAGCTTGCGGCCCTGGATGGAGCCGGCGGGAATCGTGAGGTGCACCTCACCGGAGGGCGTGGTCGCCGCGACGGTCGCGCCCAGCGCGGCTTCCCAGGGTGACACCGGGAGGTCGACATACACGTCCCGGCCATCGACCCGGAACTGCGGATGCGGCTTCAGGGCGATCTCCAGGTACAGGTCGCCCGCAGGCTCGCCGCCGTGGCCAGGGCCGCCCTGGCCCGCCAGGCGCAGGTGCTGCCCCTCGCGCACGCCGGGCGGAATGTTGACCTCCAGTTGGCGGTCATGCAGGGCGACATGCCCCTGGAGGTCGACGACCGGCACGCGGAGCGAGATCGTGCGGCGCGCACCGCGATAGCTGTCTTCCAGGTCGATCATCACCTTGGCGTGGTGGTCGCTGCCGGGCGCCTGCCGGCGGCCGCCTGCAGCGGGCCGTGCGCCCGGCCCACCGCGCCCGAAGATGGACTCGAAGAAGGCGCTGAAGTCCTCGGCGCTGGGCGCTTGCTGCCCGCCGGGCCCGGCGCCGCCCCGGCCGCTGAACTCGAAGCCGCTGTCCCAACCCGGCGGTGGCTCGAAGGTTTCGCCACGCACGTGGCGCTGGCTGATGTCGTCGTAGGCTGCACGGCGCTCGGGGTCGATCAGGGCTTCATGGGCCTCGGCCACCTCCTTGAAGCGCGATTCGGCATCCGCCTCCTTGCTGACGTCAGGGTGGAACTTGCGTGCCAACTTGCGGTAGGCGCGCTTGATCTCGTCCTGGGTGGCGCATCGCTGCACCCCGAGCGTGGCGAATAAGTCCTTGAATTCCCGAGCGTTCCCCTCGGCGGTGTCGTCAGTGTGATCCGGCGGGTGCGGGATCAGGCGCGGGTTCTTCAGCGTTGGAT
>NZ_JBGCUM010000054.1:0-32859 GCF_054177665.1 Roseateles sp. P5_E8
GCCGGCAGGCCCAGCTGCGCCAGGCCCCACGCGGCGGCGGCTTCGGCGTCGGCCACGCAGGCGGCCTCGGACGGCCAGCCGCCGCTGGCGCCCAGGCTGCGGTAGTTGAAGGCCAGCAACGCGCAGTCGTCGGGCAGCCAGCCGGCGAGGTCGGGCGTCCAGGCCACGTGCTCGTTGCGCCCGCCAAACCACAGCAGCAGGCGGCTTGGCGCGGGGTTGCCGACAGGCAGGGTGAGCCAGCCTTGCAGCTGCACGCCGCCCGGTCGCGCCAGCCAGACGGCCTCGCTGCGCCGCAGGGCTGCGGCGGGGCCGGGGTCGGTGCGGCGGATGACCCAGGTGCGGCCGAACAGCAGCTTGCCTTGCAGGCCGATGAGAGCGGCCGACAAGGCCAGCGCCGCGAGCAGGCCCCAGGCCCAGAGCGGGAAAAGCGTGGGCAGACCGGAAAGGGGCATGGCGCGTGGGCTCGGCGGTGTGAGTCGCCGAGCCTAGGCCGCTTGCGTGACAGCCTGGTGAGGCCGCCGCGCTCAGTGCGCGTGGCGCTTACCGGGCCCTGCGCTTGAAGACCAGGCCTGAAGCCATCAGAGCCAGCATCACCAGCGCCAGGCTGGCGGGCTCGGGCAGCGAAACCCCTTGGGCGCCCAGATAGAAGTTGCCGGCGCGGTTCCAGTCGTCGAACGCGGCCTGGGTGGCGAAGCTGAAGTTCACCGTGACGTCGTAGAGGACGCTGGCGCCTGCGGCCATCTGGCCGAAGTCGAACAGCGGCACCACCCAGTCGGCCGCGGTCGCGATGCCGATGGCGGGTGCGCCAGGCGTCCAGGGCTGGCCGATCCAGCTGTCATTGAGGATGTCGGCGAGCTTGACGCTGCCCGTAGCACCCGTGATGGACATCTTGACGCCGCCACCGGTGAAGGCCTGGTCGGCATTGCTCCAGGGCAGCGAGGTTGCCGCGCCGCTGCCGTCATAGCTCCAGGCCCAGCCCAGGTACATGCCGAGGTGGCCGGCACTGGCGCTGGTGTTGGTGGCCACCTGATCGTGGAAGCTGACCGTGGCCGTGCGCGCAACGGCGTCGGAGGCGTACGTCCAGTTGTTGTCCAACCAGCTTTGCAGCGCGTTGGACTCGACCCAGGCCGGTGCGGCGCTGGCTGTCGCAGCCAGGCTGGCCATCAGCAGGCCCATCACGCCGCGGCGCAGGCGGGCGGCGAGAGTTGTGAATCCGTTCATGCTGTCTCCTCGTTTCAAGGAGCGAGAGAAAGCAATTCGCGCACCCGGACAAAAACGTTAGGCAGAACAGGCACTTGCCTCCTGTCGCCGAGCCGGCGTGTGGCGCAGCGTCAAGTTTCCCGACACAAGGGTCATCCCCCGGTCATCAGCATCAACCTGGCGGCGCGGGATGCGCGCCGTTCAGCGCGCCACCAAGCCCTGCTTGCCGATCTGGATGCGCTCCACCGCCAGGCCCAGGCCGGCTTCCAGGTTGGCCTTGGCGGTGTTGCGGAAGTTGAGCTCTTCGCTGGCGTTGGGCTTGGCCTTCAGGTGCTCGCGGTAGACCGCCATGAAAGTGCCCACCATCGCCAACTGCTCGAACATCGCGCGCCTGGCCGCCGGGCTGCTCTGCGTGAAGGCCGGGTTGCGCGCCAGCAGGCCCTGCATCTGCAGCACCAGGGCCTTGAAGTCGTCGTCCGGCACGGGCTGCTGCATGAAGGCGGCGTAGTTGCCGGCGATGAAGGCGGCCGTGGCGGCGCCCACGTCGTTGGGCGTCAGGCCCAGCTGGGTCTCCAGCTTCTGCCAGAACACGAAGGACTCCTCGAAGGCCTGGGTCATCGCGGCGCGGTTGGCGGCGGGGAAGCGTTGTGCCAGCTCGGTGGCGGACTGGCGCAGCTGGGCCGGCCCGCTGGCGATGAGGGGAGCGGCGCCACCCGCCGGTGCCGGCGCCGCCGTGCCGGCCGCCGGGGGCTTGCCGATCATGCTGCGCATCTGCTCGGCCAGGCTGAGCGAAGGGGCCACCTGCGCAGTGGCCGCAGCGGCGGCGCAAGTCAGCGCGGCGACCACGGTGCGAAGGGAAAAGGCATACGGGCTAGGCAATCGCAACTCCTTGGAAGAGATGTGGTCATTTGTCGAGGCTGAGGCTGCCGTAGCCCACGTAGACGGTCTTGTTGTCGTCGTGCACGGGGAAGCTGAGCAGGCGCTCCTGGTGGCCGTCGTCGTAGTCCAGCGTGAGGACATAGCCGCCGAGCTGGTAGCGGCCGCGCCGGCTGGCGCCGTCGTCGGTCTTGCGGGAGCTGAAGGCACCGACCGTGCCCCCGCCCGAGCCCACCGTGCCGCCACCGGTGCTGCTGCTGCCCTTGCCGTCGCCGTGCGACGAGCCGGAGATCATGGTGTTGTTCAAGGTGGCGCCCAGCGTGCCCGAGCTGGACAGCGAGTGGTAGCTGCGCTCGAAGCGGCCATCGCGCGTGAAGCGGATGCTGCGCGACGACGAGGTGCCGCCCAGCACCAAGCTGCCGCTGAACGTGCCGCGGCTGAAGCTGCCGTCCAGCCGCGTGCCCCGGGGCCAGGGGCGCACGGCGTAGTGCTTCTCGGCCTTCCAGCCGCGGTCGGGGCGGCCGTCGTCGTCCTGGGCCTGCATCTCGTAGCCCTTGCCGTTGGCGCGCCAGCGGCCCCAGCGCTGCGGCTCCAGCTGGCGCGAGGCGGTGGCGTTGAGCTGGTCCGGTGGCATCTCGGTGCGGCGATAGACGGTGCCGTCGCGCAGCAGGTAGCGCACGTCCTCGTCCCAGCGGGTGCCGTTGTTGTAGTTGCCCTCGCCGTGGATGACGACGGCGGCCAGCTCCTTGTCGGCCAGGCCCTTGGCCGGCGGGCTCATCACCCGCTGCAGCAGCACCTCCTTGCGCGCCAGCGGCTCCTGCGCCAGCGGGTAGGGCGTCAGGCCCGAGTCATCGCTGACCAGCGCCGCGCCGGACAGCGTGATGGAGGTGCCGCTCAGCGACGTGACCAGGCCGCGCAGCGCGATCTCGCGGCCCACCCAGGGCTCGGCATTGAAGCCCACATAGATGCTGTGTTCGGAGCGCCGGTTGCCCTGCTCCTGGATGAGGCGAAAACGGCTGCCGTCGCTGCCCCAGCGCTCCACCCGCCCCCTGGCATGGATGGGGCCCAGCCCGCGCGCCGCGGTCTCCTCGGAGATGGCGCTAAAGCTGCGGCCCTGCTGCGCCAGCAGCGCCGGGATCTGGCTGGGCAGCAAGACCTGGCCCCGGGGGCTGCCCGGCACGACGGCGGGCAGGCTCGGCGCCCACGCCAACTTGGCCTGCACCAGCGCCTGGGCCACGGCGCGGGCCTGCGGGTAATGGGCGCTCACGTCCATGGCGGCACTCTGCAGGTCGTTGGCCAGACCCGCGCAGACCGCGTCGGGCGCGGCTTCGCCCAGCACCCGCTGGCGCATGGGCTCGGTGATGGTGTTCCAGGCGGGCGCGCTGGTGCCCTGGCGCTGCTGCAAGGCCATCACCACCATGCGCAGCGGCGCGATCTGGTGGCGCTCGCGCCAGGCCACCCAGGCCGCGCGCATCTGCGGCGTGGCGGCGGCGCCAATGTCGTCGCAGGCCTCCAGCGCGGCTTCGGACATCACGTCCAGGCTGACGGCGTCGATGAGCTGCTTCAACGCGGCGGGGTCGGCGGCCAGGTTGGTGGCGGCACAGGCGGCACCGCTCAAAGCCAGGCCCAAGGCCAGGGGCCATGCCTTCAGAAGGAATTGCATCAATCGCGACGGCCGGGTTCCGAAAGGGCGCGATGTTCGGCAGCCACGGATGCCCCATCAATCCCTTGATTGCAAACGCGGTATTCCTCACCGGTTTGTCATGCATGTGGCACGGCTTTTGCGCACACTAGGGCCTGTTTGCACTGCGGGGATCGGATGCGTTGCCACTCAAAAGTCCGCGAGCAAGGCGCGAAACGAAGCTGGGGTGCTGCCCCAGCGAGGCTTCGCAACGCCGCGCGCGGGCTTTTGAGTGACAACCCTTCGGGAGAGGGGCTGCGCGGGCGCATGGCGTCGTTGCGCGCCTTGCCCGGGCCACCAGCCCGGGCTTCAGCGCGGCGCCTAGCCCTGCACCCGCGCAGACCCTCTCGCACCGATTCCCGCAGTGCAAACAGGCCCTGACCATGGCCTATGTCCACATCCTCGGCGCCGAGCGCTTCCAGTTCGCCGACCTGCGCACGCTGCTCGCCAAGGCCAGCCCGCGCCGGTCGGGCGACGAGCTGGCCGGCGTGGCCGCCGCCAACGCGCGCGAACGGGTGGCCGCCCAGCTGGCCCTGGCCGACCTGCCGCTCAAGACCTTCCTGAACGAGGCCGTCGTGCCCTACGAGAGCGACGAGGTGACGCGCCTCATCGTCGACACGCATGACGCCGCCGCCTTCGCGCCGATCTCGCACCTGACCGTCGGCGGCCTGCGCGATGCACTGCTGGCCGATGCCGTCGAGCCCGCGCAGATCGTCAGCGGCCTGACGCCCGAAATGGCCGCCGCCGTCAGCAAGCTCTGCCGTATGCAGGACCTGATGCTGATCGCGCGCCGCTGCGAGGTCGTCACGCAGTTCCGCAGCACGCTGGGCCTGCGCGGCCGCCTGGCCACGCGGCTGCAGCCCAACCACCCGACCGACGACGAGGCCGGCATTGCCGCCAGCCTGCTCGACGGCCTGCTGATGGGCGCGGGCGACGCTGTCATCGGCATCAACCCCGCGACGGACAACCTGCCCCAGGTCATGCGCCTGCTGCAGATGCTGGACGCCGTCATCACGCGGCATGAGATCCCGACGCAGAGCTGCGTGCTGACGCATGTGACGACGACGTTGGCGGCGATGGAACGCGGCGCGCCGGTGGACCTGGTGTTCCAGTCCATCGCCGGCACCGAGGGCGCCAACCGCGGCTTCGGCGTCACGCTGGCGCTGCTCGCAGAAGCCCAGCAAGCGGCGCTGGCACTGAAGCGCGGCGGCCGCCAGGTCATGTACTTCGAGACCGGCCAGGGCAGCGCCCTGTCCAGTGGCGCCCACCACGGCTGCGACCAGCAGACGCTGGAGTGCCGCGCCTACGCGGTGGCGCGGCGCTTCGAGCCGCTGCTGGTCAACAGCGTCGTCGGCTTCATCGGGCCCGAGTATTTGTTCGACGGCAAGCAGATCCTGCGCGCCGGCCTGGAGGACCACTGCGCGGCCAAGCTGCTCGGCCTGCCGATGGGAGTGGACGTGTGCTTCACCAACCACGCCGAGGCCGATGTGGACGATGTCGACGCCCTGCTCACGCTGCTGTGCGCCTCTGGCTGCAACTACATCATGGGCGTGCCGGGGTCGGACGACATCATGCTGGGCTACCAGAGCACCAGCTTCCACGACGCGCTGGCCATGCGCCGCCTGCTGGGCTTGCGGCCGGCGCCCGAGTTCGAGGCCTGGCTGCAGCGCGTGGGCATCTTCGACGGCCAACTCGCCCTGGCCGATGTCCTGCCTGAGCGCTTCGCCGCGCTGCTGGCGCAGCAGTCATGAAGCCGCCCGTCGTCGACCAGCCCTGGGCGGTCCTCCGCTGCTACACCGCCGCGCGCATCGCCCTGGGCCGTGCCGGTGTCAGCGTGCCGACGAGCGCCCACCTGGCCTTCCAGCAGGCTCATGCGGAGGCGCGCGACGCGGTCCATGCGCCGCTGGATGTGGACGCACTGCTGGCCGGCCTGCGCGCGCTGGGCGAGGCACCGCTGCGGGTGCAAAGCCAGGCGGCGGACCGCGCCAGCTATCTGCAGCGGCCCGACCTCGGCCGGCGCCTGAACGAGGCCAGCGCCACCGCGTTGACGGTGCTGCAAGCCGCCGAGACCGACCTCGCCTTCGTCCTCGCCGACGGCCTCTCCGCGCTCGCGCTGCAGCGCCAGGCCCTGCCCGTGTTCGCCGCGCTGCGCCTGAGGCTGTTGAGCGAGGGCGGCTGGAGCTGGGCGCCGCCGGTCGTCGCGACGCAGGCCCGCGTGGCGCTCGGCGACGAGGCCGGCGCGCTGCTCAACGCCCGCTGCGTCGTCGTGCTGATCGGCGAGCGCCCGGGCTTGTCAGCGCCCGACAGCCTGGGCCTCTACTTCAGCTGGGCACCGCGCCCGGGCCTGGTGGACTCCCAACGCAACTGCATCTCCAACGTCCGCCCGGAAGGCCTGCCGCCAGCCGCTGCCGCTGCCAAGTTGCATGCACTGCTGCGCGACGCACGAACGCGGCAACTGAGCGGTGTCGAGTTGAAAGACGAACAGGATGACCGCGCGTTGGCGGCCACGCCGTCATCGTTGATGCGGCTGCTGGGCGGTTGAGGTCAATCGGTCGCCGCGACGGTGACTATCCCTCGGGGGTACTTTGTTTGTCTGGTGTACTACGGGCATCCATTCAAGGAGGAGCCCGTGAGCACGTTTCAGGTCGACCCCGCCTACGTCATCGCCGATGAAGCGGCCCTGGCGCGCCTGTTCGAGCCAACACACGCGCTGGCGAACCAGAAGTGCCAGCCGCGCCTGGGCCCTCACGCCCAGGCTTTCATCCACCGTTCGCCCTTCGTTTGCATCGGCACGCAGGACCGTGATGGCAGGGCCGACGTGAGCCCGCGGGGCGATCCGCCGGGCTTCGTGCGCATCCTCGACGAGCGCACGCTCGCCATTCCCGACCGGCCCGGCAACAACCGCCTCGACAGCTTGGTGAACCTCCTGTCCAACCCGAGCGTGGGGCTGCTGTTCATGGTGCCTGGGTTCGACGAGACGCTGCGCGTGAACGGGAGGGCGACGCTGGTGACGGAGCCCGGCTTGCTGGGCGGCCTGGGCGTGGATGGCCGTGTGCCCAAGCTCGCCATCGTGGTCACCGTGGAGGAAGTGTTCCTGCACTGTGCCAAGGCCTTCAGGCGCTCCCGCCTCTGGGACCCGGCGCACCTGCAGCCGCGAAGCGACATGCCGTCGCTCGTCAAGATGATCTTGGACGACACGACCGGCGCCCCCCAGGGCGACGAGATGCGCAAGTTGGACGAAGCGCTCGAGGACGCCTACCGGAAGACGATGTACTGAGCGGGCGCGGCCCGGATCTCAATGCGTTCGTTGTGGTCCTATGCTTCGATCCTGTCGACGATCACGGTCTGGAAATGCAACTGACCACAGTGGGCGTCGACCTTGAGATTTTCCGTTCAACCGTGGTGGAGCGAGATTGAAACAACAGCTGATTGGGTTCTTGCTGACCCTGGCGGTCACGACGCAGGGCGCCGCGGCGGGTTCGGACCTTGACTACCCGCCACTACTGAAGCCGGCGGTGCAGGAAGCCAAGGCCGCCCACCTGGCTGCGGAACTGCTTTCGCGCTACCACTACAAGGCTGTCCCGCTTGACGATGCCTTGTCGAGCAAGATGTTCGACCAGTATCTGAAAACGCTCGACCCCGAGAAGGTTTACTTCCTGCAAGCCGACATCGACCGCCTTGCCGTCGAACGTAACCGGCTTGACGACGCGATCCTGACCGAGGATTTACGTGCGCCATTCGAGATTTTCAATCTGTACGAACGTCGGGCCGTCGAGCGAATGGCCTATGCCCGCAGCCTGCTGCACAAGGGATTCGATTTCGCGAGCGACGAAACGCTGATGATCGATCGCAAGGACCAGGCCTGGCCTGCGACCGAGGCAGATGCGCTCGACCTGTGGCGCAAGCGTGTGAAGAACGACTGGTTGCGACTCAAGCTCGCTGGCCAGGACGACGGCTCAATAGCAAAAGTCCTCGACAAGCGCTACGACAGCGCCTCCAAGCGCCTGGGCAAGATCACGGGCGCGGACGCCTTCGAGGCGTTCATGAATGCCTACACGACGGCGATCGAGCCCCATACCAACTATCTGGGGCCGCGCGCCGCGGCCAACTTCGACATCGCGATGCGGCTGTCGCTGGCGGGCATTGGTGCCGTTTTGGTGGACATCGATGGCTACGCCACCGTCCGCGAATTGGTAGCGGGTGGGCCCGCGAGCCTCTCCGGGCAACTGCAGGTGGGCGACCGCATCGTGGGCGTCGCGCAAGGCCCGACCCGCCCGATGGACGACGTCGTCGGCCGGCGTCTGGACGACACCGTGGCTCTGATTCGTGGCGCGGTGGGTTCGACGGTGCGCCTGGACGTCCTGCCCGCCGACAACGGGCCCGATGCGCCAAGCAAGACCGTGGTCTTGGTCCGCAACACCATCACGATCCAGGACAGCGCCGCCAAGGCCAAGGTCTATTCGGTGACGACAGGTGAGGGCAAGCGTTTGATCGGCGTGATCACCCTGCCATCGTTCTACGAGGATCTCGATGCCCTTCGAAAGGGCAGCAAGGATTACCGCAGCGCAGGTGGCGACGTGGCCAAACTGCTGGCAGACCTGAAGGCCCAAAAAGTTGATGCCGTCTTGATGGACCTGCGCAACAACGGCGGTGGTTCGCTGCGGGAGGCGATCGGTTTGACGGGCCTGTTTGTCGGGAAGGTGCCGGTGGTTCAGACACGCAATGCCAACGGCGACGTGACCGTGGAGAAAAACGCCAATTCCGGCTTGGCTTGGGACGGACCGATGGGCGTACTCATCAACAGGGCCTCCGCGTCAGCGTCGGAAATCTTCGCGGCAGCGATTCAAGATTACGGTCGCGGCCTGATCATCGGCGAGCGCAGCTTTGGCAAGGGAACGGTCCAGACCGTGGCCAGCCTCGACCAAATCGCCAAGAATGCCAATCCGGTGTTTGGCGAATTGAAGATGACCATCGCGCAATTCTTCCGCGTGAACGGCGGCACCACGCAATTGCGCGGCGTGACACCGGATATCGGCTACTTGCAAACCGGCGACGACACGTTGTTCGGCGAATCGAGCTACGACAACGCTTTGCCGGCGACAAAGGTCAAGGCGACCGACTACGCGCCCGTGGGCAACATCACCGCGCAGCTTCCGCGCCTGCTGGCGTGGCATGAGGGCCGTGTTCAGCGCGACCGTGACTACCAGAGCCTGCTGGACGACCTTGCAAAGGCACGAGAGCGGCGCAAGAACAACGTGATTTCACTCAACGAAGCGGTGCGGCGCAAGGAGCGCGCCGCTGCGGAGGCCCGCCTGGCAGCCATGTTGGGCTCCGACGGAACGGCTGCGGGCGATGCGCTGAGGGACGATGGCTTGCAGTTCAACGAACGCAAGCTGAGCAAGGATCTGGCCATCGAGAAGACCCAGAAATCCGTCAACGACGTCCTCTTGAATGAGGCAGTGAGCATCCTGTCCGATAGCGCGGCGTTGAAAGAAGGTAAATCTCAAATGGCAGCGAGCGCGTTGTCGACCCGTCCTGTCGTGGTCACGTCCCTTTCGACAGCGCCATCAAAGCAATAAGGTTGACCGAGTCGGCCATGAGCGGGCAACGTGCGCCGGCGCGATGGCGGCGCCGCAAAGCGGTCACCCAGTCATTGACGCCGCCCCTCCCCCGGCAGATATTCCGCGCTCCATAGGAGCGAGGGGAAGAGCCATGGCCGACATCACGCGGCGCCGGTTGGTTCAGGCGGGTGCATCGCTGACAGGACTGGGCATGCTGCCCGGCGCGGCAAACGCGGCAAACGCGGCAATGGGAACGGATGACAAGTTCGACCTGTTGATCCGCAACTGCAACGTGCTGGACCCGAGCCAGCGGCTCTCGGGTATGCGCGACATCGGGATCCGCTACGGCCTTATTGAAACCATCGCGCCGTCAATTCCCGCTGATCGCGGGCGACGCGTGATGGACGCGCACGGCAAGCTCGTGACGCCTGGCCTGATTGATCTGCACTGCCACGTGTACCCGTACGGCTCGGCCATCGGTATTCCGGCAGACGAATTGGTGCCGTACCAAGGGACGACCACCGTCGTCTCCGCTGGCGACGCAGGCGCCAACAACTTCGCTGCGTTCCGCCGTTTCATCGTGCCCGCATCGCGCACCCGCCACTTCGCGTTCATTCACATTGGCGTGACTGGACTCTCGGGCTTTCCCGTGCCCGAATTGTTCAACATCGAGTACGCCCAAGTCGGGTTGACCGCCCGCGCCGTCGCTGAGAACGCGGACATCGTCCTGGGCGTGAAGGTGCGCATGAGTGAAAACGTGATCGCCAACCACGGCATGGAGCCACTCAGGCGCGGCATCGCCGCATGCGTCGAATCTGGCGTGCCCGCGAGGATGATGGTCCATATCGGGGGCGTGCAGAGCCGCCAGCTGATGTCGCAGATCCTCGACGTGCTACGCCCCGGCGACGTGCTGACCCACTGCTTCTCCGGCGCGCCCAATGTGGCAGGCGAAGGAACGAATATCGTGCAGGATGGCAAGCTACTGCCCGCGGCGCTGGAAGCCAAGCGGCGCGGTGTCATCTTCGACGTGGGTCATGGCGGTGGCAGCTTCGACTACACGGTGGCTGAAGCTGCAATCGCGCAAGGCTGCCCACCGGACACGATCTCGTCGGACGTCCACGTCTTCAGCGGCAACACACCCGGCATACCGTACCTGACGTGGGTGATGAGCAAGTTCCTGAACATGGGCTATTCGCTCGCCGAAGTAGTCGCCATGGCCACCTCGGCGCCCGCGCGGATCATCAACCGCATCCCCAAACACGGCACGCTGCAGGTGGGCGCTCCGGCAGACCTGTCGATCATGGAAGTGGTCGAGTCACCCGTGTCGTTTGTCGATACGAGAAACAACACGAGGCAGGGGAAGGTGTACCTGAAACCGGTGGACACGGTGGTGGCGGGAGTGGCGTTTGGGAGGCCGTATCAGGCGCCGTTTACTGTCAGGTAGTTGATCCGCTGACCCGAAATGGTCGGCTCGAACGTCCGCTCTTCGGCGGCGAATTGGAGATGCTGTCCGGCTGCAATGGGTCGTGATGCGACTGCCGCCGCGGGCGAGAGTGGTCGGTCGTGCCGGCACGACTCAGTCAGCCAGAAGCCGACGACTCACGCCGCCCAAGGGCCGATCAACTGTCACCCCCGAGGCGTTCGGGCGTTCACCGCCAGTTGGGCCGCGAATGCCCGTTGGTAGGCCGGGCGCGCCTCGCCGCGCGCGACATAGGCGGCCAGGCGCGGGAACTCGTCGAGCACGCCCGTGGCACGCAGCCTGAGCAGGACGGACACCATCATCAGGTCGCCCGCACTGAAGGCGCCATCAAGCCAGTCGGCATCGCCCAGTCGCGTTGACAGCTGCGCCAGCCGCGTGCGGACCCGGTCCTTCACCATGGGCAGGCGCGCCTCGTGCCATGGCTTGTCCCGCTCGAACAGCCAGGCCATCGTGAACTCCAGGATGGGCGGCTCCAGCGTGTTCACCGCAGCGAACATCCAGGTCACCGCACGCGCTCGGGCGTTGGCATCTTCCGGCAGCAGGCCCGGGTGCCGTTGGCCGAGGTGGAGCACGATCGCCCCGGTCTCGAACAGCGCGAGGTCGCCGTCCTCGTAGGTCGGAATCTGGCCGAAGGGATGCAGCGCCAGATGCGCGGGCTCCTTCATGGCCTGGAACGAGACGAGCCGAACTTCGTACGGTTGGCCCACCTCCTCCAGTGCCCAGCGCACGCGCGTGTCGCGTGCCAGCCCCTTGCCACCGTCGGGTGAACGTTCGAAGGCGGTGATGGTGATGGTCATGATGTCGGTCCTTGCATGGGCTGCGTACGTTGGAACGACGAATGACGCGGGCCGCGATCGACAGGCCCTAGACGGGTTGCCGGTAGCGCTGGCCCTTGAAGCGCCACACCAGTTCACGCGCGCCGATCTGCTCCAGCACCAGGTCGGCGCCCAGCTTGGCGCCTTCGCGCATCACCTCGCCGTTGACGATGACGAAGCGGCTGGCCGGGTCGTCCGAGTAGACCGAGCCGCTGATCGCCAGCCTGGGCAACTCGCGGCGCGTGCTCTCGGGCAGCTCGGCCAGCCGAGGGATGGGGGCTTCAACCACTGGCGCTGGCGCGGGGATCGGGGCGGCGGGGGCGGCAGCGGCCACCGCGTCCGGCGGCGGCGCGGGCGGCAGATAGGGCGAGGCTGAGGCGGCGGGCAGCGCCGCTGGGCTGACTGCCATTGGCGTGGCGGGTTGTGTGGCCGCCGGTGCGGGCGTGGGCGCGGGTTGCGGCACCGGCAATGCGACGGGTGCCGGGGCTTCATGCGCGCCGCTCGCCCACCAGCTGCCGGCGCCAATGCCGGCCAGCAGCAGCAGGCCGCCGCCCGCCCAGGGCAGCCAGCGGCGTTGGCCGGCGGCCCTCGCAGCCTGGCTGCCGGACAGGGCCTGGGTGTGCAGGCCCGGTACCTGGCCACGCTCACGTTCGCGGTCGGCTTCAGCGCGGCGCAGGGCGTCGAGGATGTAGGACATGGCGGTTCAGTCGGTCGATCTGGGCAAGAGGCGCGGCTCGGCCACGCCGGTTGCCCGGTTGATCTGCATCAGCGTGACCGGGCCGATGCGGCCGTCCGGCTGCAGGCCCTGGCTGGCCTGGAAGGCCTGCACCTGGCGGCTCAGCTCGGCCCAGCCGGTCGGCGTGGAGGCGGCCATGCCGGGGATGCCGGCGAGCTGTGTGGCCAGCCATTCGCGCAGCGGAGCGATGTTGTCGGCGCGGTTGGCATAGCCCGGTGGCACGCGCCAGAAGGTGGTGAACTCGCCGCGCCAGGCGCCGGCCAGGTCGGTCAGCGTGACGTGGCGCGGCGTGCCGTCCACCACCAGCGTGGCGTGTTGCGCATCCAGCCCCACCAGGGCGGCCAGGGCCTGTGGCTGGCCGGGGCGCCGCAGTGTCAGCAGCACCGGGCGGTCGATCAGGCGGATCAGCGACAGGCTGCCGCTGCTGCTGCGGTAGCACTGCAGGCCACGCTGCGCGGCTGCGGTGCAGGGGTCCGCCTGGGCCGGCAGTGGCAGCCCCCAGGCCTTGGCCAGCGCGGCCCAGGCGTCGCCGTCCTGCGCCGTCCAGTCGGCCAGCTGCAGTGGCTCGGGGCTGCTGGCGGCCGAGGCCGGCTGCGCAGGCGCGCTGGCCGCCAGCGCCACGGCCGGTGCGCTCGCGGCAGAGGAAGCAGAGGAGGCAGCACTCGCCGCCGTGGCCGCCACCGCCGCTGCGCCGGCCTTGTCGCCGCGCCCGGCCTGCCACTGCTGTTGCAGCCCCCAGGTCAGCCCCGCGCCTGCCACGGCCGCAGCCAGCACGCCCAGACCCAAGCCGACCGGCATGCGCCGGGGGGGGGCCTGCGGCGCGCCGAACACCTCGGCCGCAGCCCGGCGCACGATGGCCCGCGTGACCTGCGCCTGGCCGCTGGCATAGCCACCCAGCAGCGCGCGGTCGCAGAGCAGGTTGATGCGGCGTGGCACGCCGCGCGTGAGCTGGTGGATCAGGCGCAGCGTCTTGCCGTCGAAGGGCAGGGCGCCGGTGAGGCCGGCCACGTTCAGGCGGTGGCGGATGTACTGCGCCGTCTCGGGCTCGGACAGCGCGCCCAGGTGGAAGCGGGCGATCACGCGCTGCGCCAGCTGCTCCAGCTCGGGCCGGGCCAGCATGCCGCGCAGCTCGGGCTGGCCGATCAGCACCACCTGCAGCAGCTTGCGCTCGGCGGTCTCCAGGTTGGTCAGCAGGCGCAGCTGCTCCAGCACGTCGGCCGAGAGGTTCTGCGCCTCGTCGATGATGAGCACGTTGTTGCGCCCGGCCGCGTGCTGGGCCAGCAGGAAGGCGTTCAGCGGGTCGACATAGCCCTTCACCGTCAGCGCGCCCGGCGGCACCGGGGCGTGGAACTCGTCGCAGATCGCCTGCAGCAGCTCAGGGACGGTGAGCTTGGGGTTGAAGATGTAGGCGACGTTGCAGTTCGCCGGGATCTGCTCCAGGAAGCAGCGGCAGACGGTGGTCTTGCCCGCGCCGATCTCGCCGGTCAGCAGCACGAAGCCGCCGCCGCCGTCCAGCCCATACAGCAGGTGGGCCAGCGCCTCGCGGTGGCGCTCGCTCATGAACAGGTAATGCGGGTCCGGCGCGATCGAGAACGGCGCTTGTCTCAAGCCGAAGAAGGGCGCGTACATGGGGCGGCAGGATAACCATGCTTGTCGATCCGGCAGGCGCTGCTTCGTCGTAGCCTTGTCAGCCAACAAGCTTCATCGGGAGAGCGGGATATGCGGTTCATCATCACGGCGCAGGCGAGCGCGGACAAGCAGGCGAGCGACCAGGCGCCTGATTTCGACGTGGAACTCTTCAAGGCCTACATGCGCTTCAACGAGGAGATGCATAGCGCCGGCGTGCTGGTCGCCTCCGAGGGCCTCAACCCTGCGGCACCGGGCGCCCGCATCGCGGTCGCCAATGGCAAACGCTTCGTCGTCGACGGCCCATTCGCCGAGACCAAGGAACTGGTGGGCGGCTTCTACCTCATCGAGGTGGGCTCGCTGGACGAGGCGATCCAATGGGCCCTGCGCGCGCCGTCCGGCTTCGGGTCGGACGACATCCTGGACGTTCGCCAGCTCACCGGGTCGGCGGACCTGCCGCCCGAAATTCTGCGGCTCATCAACGAAGCCGCGCCGACGTGGAGCGCCTCGGCCTGGCAGTCGCGCAACGCGGGCTGATCGCCGCTGGCGCGGCTCATACTTCGGCATGAAACTCATAGTCGCTGTTCACTTCGATGGCGCGCAGGCGAATGCCGCCGCTGTGGCTTTCGACGCCTGGGATGCCGCGGAAGCGACCAAGACTTATGTCTCGCACATCGCCCATGTCGAGAAGACGGTGCGTGGAGAACTCGACCTGCGAGAACTGCCCTGCGTGATGCAACTGCTGCGCGAGCACAGCCTGGAGCCGGAGCTCATCCTGGTTGAAGGCTTCGTCCATCTTGATGCCGACGAAACGCCGGGCCTTGGCCAGTACCTGTATCAAGCGCTGGGCGAAAGGGTGCCTGTCATTGGTGTTTCCAAGAAGAGCCAGCCGGGCCTGTCGGCGCAGTTCGAGGTCATGCGGGAAGAGGAAACGCCGCCGCTGCTGGTGACCTGCGCGGGCATGGACATTGGCGCGGCCAAGGCACGACTGCGTGCCATGCACGGCAGGAAACGTGTGCCCACGCTGATGAAGCTCGCCGCTCGCCTGGCGAAGAGCAAGGACTGACTCCCAACTGCAATCGTTCGCGGGTGTGAACCAGGGGCGCTGGAATACCCCCGGCGCGGCTCTACCAGCCGCTGACAGAATCGCCGAGTTGCACCCAATGCACGGATTGCCGTCATGACTTGCCGTACCCCGCGCCTTCTCGCTTCGGCTCTTCTCGCTGTCCTGTGCATAGCTGCGGTCCGACCCGGCCTGGCCCAGACCGCGAGTGCCGCCACCTGGCGCGCCCAGGTCGTCGAGATCACCGATCGCAAGGGCTTCGAGAAGCCCTTGACCGCCATGACCATCATGGTGCCGGCCGGCTGGCGCGCGCAGGGCGAGGTTCAATGGCGTGGACTGTCCTGCGGACGCCCCTACCAACCCACGTTGCAGGCGCGCGCGCCCGATGGCCGCAGCGCCATCGAACTGGCTCCCGGCGAAGCCTGGATCGGCAGCGGGCCGGCTCCCTCGGTGCCGTGCCTGCGTGCGTCGTTCGCCAATGCCGAAAGCTATCTGAGAGCCTGGGTAGGCAAACACCGGCCCGGCGCGCAGTGGCTCGACTACCGCATCCGGCCCGAGCGCGGCCGGCCGCCCACCGACATGCCGTTCCCGGGCGGTGGCGGTTCGCGCAGCTGGGCCGAAGTGGGCCAGGCGCTGATCGGCTACGAGCAGGGCGGCCAGGCGATACGCGAATCGCTGGCGGTCGCGATTTCGTTTTCCGTCACCCGGATGGGAATGCCCGGCATGGCGCCGATACAGACGTCGCAGGGCGAATCGTTCGGCGTGCTCAGCTGGCGCGCGCCCGACGGCCAGCTCGATTTCCGCCAGTTCGATGCGATGTGGCAGACGCTGCGCAGCGACGCGGGCTGGCAGGCCCGCATCGACCAGGGCACGCAAGCCACCAACCAGGCCATCGCGCGCGACAACGAGATCACCGCCGGCAAGGTCGCGGCGATCAATGCAGAGACCTCGCGCCAGACGCTGGCGGCGATCAAGCAGCGCGGCGAGATCGCCCGCCAGTCGCGCGAGGAGGTGGCCGCCATCAACAACGGTGTGGTGCGCGACCGTGCCGCCAGCATCGACCGCACCCACACCGCCAACGTGCGCAGCGTGCGCGAGGTCGAGCTGTACCGCGGCAGCAGCGTCGGCGGCAACGGCACGGTCGAGCTGCCGAACCACTACCAGCATGCCTGGCGCTTGCGCGACGGCACCTACGTCATGACCGACAGCCCGAACTTCGACCCCAATCGTGAGCTCGGCGTGCCCGGCGAGCAATTGAAACGCACCCGATGAGGCAGGCCACGATGAGAGTTCCGCTGAATGCGCTTTGCCCCTGCGCCCTGTCTGCGCTGTTTGCGGTGGCGTCGCTCGCCGGTACGGCCGCATCGGCGCAGAACAGCTTCGGCGGCGCCACGCCGCCTCCGCCGGCCGGCCGGGCCACCCCTGCGCCGCCGCCGCAGCCATCGCCGAACAGCGTCGATCCTCGGCGCGCCGCCCCGGCTGCCGAAAGCCAGGCGGGCCTGCCGCGCACCGACCCGCAACGCCTGGCCCAGCTCGAAGGCAAGGAGCGCGCCGACCAGGGCGTGCCGGCCAGCACTGAGTTGCACAGCGGCGCGATGCACGGCGCGACGCCGGCTTCGATCCCAGGCGGGCAGGTGGTGACCACGCGCCAGCTCGTCGCCACGCTCGGCGCTCGGCGCGAGGGCGGTGCAAATGCCCTGCCGCCGCTGCTGTTGTTCGACGTGCTGGGCGGCGCTGAACGCCTGCCCGGCGCGCTCAATGCCGTGCCTGCGCACCAGGCCGGCAGCTTTGACGACAACGTGCAGCGTGAGTTCGGCGCCTTTCTCAAGCAAGTGACGCAGGGGCGTCAGGATCTGCCACTGGTGTTCTATTGCGCGAGCACGATGTGCTGGATGTCGTACAACGCGGCGCTGCGCGCAATCCGCATGGGCTACCAGAAGGTCGGCTGGTACCGCGGCGGCGTCGAGGCCTGGAAGGAGGCCGGACTGCCGATCGAGCGCGCCGGCGCGCCGGGCCAGCGACCCGGCAACTGAACGGGGCTGCGGCCGCGCGTTCACACTGACGAGCCCCGTGGCGCGTCCCTACACTGAACTGCGTCGCCCGCCCCTTGCCGTTGGCGCAGCAACTGGGCTTGCGACCCGGTGGAGGCGCCCACGAATGCCGTCGCCGCCCAGCTTCACTACTACCAAGAAACGACCATGACCAGTCCGATGTACACCTTCGCCGTTCCCGTCTTCAAGCAAATGCTGACGGCGCTTAAAGCCGAACTGGCGCTCACCAGTACGCACACCTCGGCCCACTCGATTGAGCCCGACGCCTTGCTGCAGGCGCGCCTGTATCCGGACATGTTTGCATTGGCCAAGCAGGTGCAGATCGCAGCCGACTTTGCGCGTGGAATATCGGCCCGCCTGGCGGGTGTCGAGCCCCCCACCCAGGAGGGACAGGAGAAGAGCTTTGCTGATCTTGACGTCCTGCTGGCCCAGACGGTGAGTTTTCTGGATGGCCTGAGCGCATCGCAGTTCGAAGGCAGCGAAAGCAAAGAGATCGTCTTGCGTCCCGGTACACCCAAGGAGAAGCGGCTGATCGGTCAAGCCTATCTGGCCAACTACGGCCTGCCGCAGTTCTTTTTTCATGTCACCACTGCTTATGCCATCCTGCGCCACAACGGGGTCGCCATCGGCAAGCGTGACTACATGGGCGTGTATTGACTGGCCCTGTCCCTTGGCCGCCCTGGCCTAGTGAGTGGCCGGCGCCGCGTCGCGCTCGGCGGTGTCCAGCGCGCGGCGCTCGTCCAGCCGCTGCGCCAAGCGCTGCACCTGCTGGATGGACAGCAGGTGGGCGTAGGCCCAGCCCAGCCAGCCCTTGGCGGCCAGGTCCGCCAGCGTGGACGCGTCCAGCGCGCGCAGCTTGGCCTCGTTGATGGTCTTGAAGCCGCGCAGCGCGCTCTTCTGGCCGTCCAGCGTGTATTCGATGGCGCCGTCCTGCAGTAGCTCCAGCGCGGCCAGCTGGTTGGCGAAGTCGCGGCTGGCGGCCATCTCGGTGCGGAAGCTCAGCAGGAAGCGCTTGATCTCCTCCAGCCAGGGCGTCTCCAGGCCCTCGGCGTCAAACAGGGCCTGGCCCTGCTCGGTGTTCAGCCCCGCGCAGGCGCGGTCCAGGCAGACGGTGAAGGTCGGGTCGCCCTCGGTCTCGGCCAGCACGAAGGGGTAGCGGCGGAAGAACGCCGGCAGATAGGCGCCACGCGCCCAGTTGCCGTCGGGTTGCACGAACAGGTTCTCGTGGTCGCGCAGGCCCACCAGCGCGGCGATGCTGTAGCCGTCTGCCACCTCGATGAAGACGCAGGGAAAGTCCAGCACGGCAAATGGCAGCTCGCTGGCGGCGATGAGTACCGAGTTGGTCTCGCGTGCGAAGGCGAAGGGCTGGGCCGGCGGCGCCAGCTTGAGCTGGCGGTGCTGTTCACGGTTCAGGGAGACGAGGTCTTCGTAGATCAGCAGGGTTTTCATGGCGGGCGGCGGCAGAAAGAGCGGAAGGGCGGAGAGGCCGATTCTGCTCAAACCTGCGGCCGCCGCACGCGGGTGGCTTCCCCTGTTCTGGGGACCGCCGCCGCCGTCACCAGGTGGCCGCGTAGGTCAGCATCACGCGCCGGGCTTGCGGGCGCAGCATCAGCTTGCTCTGCGCGCCGAGCTTGTACGACAGCGCACCGCGCAGGCCGGCCACGCCGTCGCTCTTGGGGCGGTCGAAGTTCATGCGCGAGGCCCAGCCCGTGTCACGCTGCCAGACCGGCGCCTCCACGCCGCCGCTCAGTCGGGTCGTCAGGTCGTAGCTCACGCCCGCCCACACCGCTTCGCGCACAGCGGCCTGGGGCCCGAGCTGCACGGGGGAGCGCACCTGCTGCTCCAGGCCGAGCTGATAGCGCCAGCGCGAGCGCTCTCGCTGCTTGGCCAGCCACTGCGGGTCGCGCCAGTTCAGTTCCGGGTCGGCGGCGGCCGTGGCCTGGCCCTGGCCGGCCAGCGCGGTGCTGCCGTTGGTGGCGACGTTCTGTGCCTGGGCGTGGGCCGGGCCGACCATGCACAGGCAGAGCAGCGGGGCGAGCAGGCGGGACGTCATGGCGGTCTCAGGGCGATGAGGTTGGGTGAATCCATCATGACCAGGGCGCGCCGCCTGCGTTGTCGGCCTCGTTCGGCGCTGCGTATCGGACAAACGGAGGCCGTGCTGACGGCCTGCGGAGGCGGTTGTCCGGCAGGGGTCGGCCGGCACCTACAGCCGGACTGCCCGCAGGCTGATCGTCCCGTGTCGCCGTGCGGCCGATAGTGGTGGCAACGCTTCACGAGGAACCCCCATGAGCCTGCACCCCACCATCTCCTCCTCCAAGGTCGAGGGCACTGCCGTCTACAACCTGGCCGGTGAAAAGCTCGGCAGCATCGACGACCTCACCATCGATAAGCGCAGCGGCCTGGTACGCCACGCCGCGCTCGAATTCGGCGGCTTCCTAGGCCTGGGCAGCGACCGCTTCCCGCTGCCCTGGAGCATGCTGACCTATGACGTCGAGAAGGACGGTTATGTGGTCAACCTCGACATGGACCAGATCAAGACCGGCCCGCGCTACGCCAAGGACGAGTCGCCCGCCTGGAGCGACGAGTACGGCCGCGGCATCTACGACCACTACGGTGCCCCCTGGGGTATCTGACGCGAGAGCCGCCATGAAGCCACGCCTCGTCCAGCTGATGACCGGCGCGCTTGTCGCCATGGCCGCGCTCACCGCCTGCCGCAAGGAGGTGCCCACGCCGCTGCCTTCGCCCGACCAGGCGCCCAAGCCGACCGTGCAGACGAGCTACTTTGCGTCGTCGAGTACGGCCGTGGCCTGGCTGCGCAGCTGAAGTGATGGCTGAGTGATGGCTGAGCATCAAGGCGGCGGCCCGCGCGCCATCTGGAAGGGCGCCATCTCCTTTGGCCTCGTGCACGTGCCCGTGGCCCTGCACTCGGCCACGCAGGAGCAGGAGGTCGATTTCGACTGGCTGGACAAGCGCAGCATGGACCCGGTGGGCTACAAGCGCATCAACAAGCGCACCGGCAAGGAGATCGCCAAGGAGCACATCGTCAAGGGCGTCAAGCTCGAAGGCGATGACTACGTCGTGCTGTCCGACGACGAGATCAAGGACGCCTACCCCAAGCGCACGCAGACCATCCAGATCGAGGCCTTCGTGAAGGCGACGGACGTGTCCTTCGTCTACATCGAGAAGCCCTACTACCTGTCGCCCGACGCCCGGGCGCAGCGCGTCTACGCCCTGCTGCGCGAGGCGCTGGAGGCGGCCGGCGTCATCGGCATCGCCCGTTTCGTGCTGCACAACAAGGAGCACCTGGCCGCCCTCATCCCCGCCGGCCCGGCGCTGATGCTGGGCACGCTGCGCTGGGCTGAGGAGATCCGCTCGCCGGAGGCGCTGGACCTGCCCAAGGCGGGCGAGGCCGGCCTCAAGCCCGCCGAGCTGAAGATGGCCCGCCAGCTCATCGCCGAGATGACGGCCGCCTGGAAGCCCGAGCAGTTCAAGGACGACTTCACGACCGCCATCCACGCGCTGGTGGCCGCCAAGGCCAAGGCCGGCAAGAAGGCCACCGTCAAGCCCTTCGAGGACGCGCCCGACACGGGCAGCAGCAACGTCGTCGACCTGACGGAGCTGCTGCGCCAGAGCCTGGGCGGCAAGGCGGGCAAGGCCAGCAAACCAAGCAAGGCCAAGCCAGCGGCCAAGACCGCTCGAAGCAAGAGGGCCGCCTGAGCGTCAGCGCGGCGCCACGCGCACCACCGTCTTGCCGAAGTTGCCGCCCTGAAGCAGCCGGGCCAGCGCCGCCGGCGCCTGCTCCAGCCCGTCGACGATGTCCTCGCGCAGCCTGATGCGGCCTTCGGCGAGCCAGGCGGTCATCTCGCGGCGAAAGGCGTCGAAGCGCGGGCCGAAGTGGTCCAGGATGATGAAGCCCTGCACGCGGATGCGCTTGGCCAGCAGCGTGGCCAAGTCCGGGCCGCGGGCGGGCGCGGCGCCGTTGTAGTGGGCGATGAAGCCGCAGACCGGCACGCGGGCGTGCAGGTTGAGCAGCGGCAGCACGGCGGTGAACACCTCGCCGCCGACGTTCTCGAAGTACACGTCGATGCCCTGCGGGCAGGCCGCCGCCAGCCGCGCGGCGAGGTCGGGCGCGTGGCGGTCCAGGCAGGCGTCGAAACCGAGCACGTCGACGGCGTGGCGGCACTTCTCTTCACCGCCGGCAATGCCGACGACGCGTGCGCCCTTGAGCTTGGCGAGCTGGCCGACCACGGCGCCGACCGCGCCCGTCGCGGCGGCCACCACCACTGTTTCGCCCGGCTGGGGCTGGCCGATGTCCAGCAGGCCGACATAGGCCGTGAAGCCCGGCATGCCCAGGCCGCCCAGCGCCAGCGACGGCTGCGTCACGTCGCCCAGGGCTAGCAGGTCGCTGCCGTCGGAGAGGGCGTAGTCCTGCCATCCAGCGTTGGCCAGCACCAGTTCACCCTCGCGGAAGCCCGCGTGGCGCGAGGCCACGACTCGGCTCACCGTGCCGCCGACGATGACGCCGCCCAGCGGCACCGGTGGCGCATAACCCGGCCCGACCGGCGTCATCAGGTTGCGTTGGTAGGGGTCGACGGAGAGGTAAAGCGTACGCAGCAGCACCTGGCCGTCCGTCGGCTCGGGCACGGGCTGGGTGTCGAGGTGGAAATGCTCCGGCCCCGGCAGGCCCTGCGGATGGGCAGCGAGAGTGAGGCGGCGGTTCATGCCGCCACCTTCGCGACCGTCCGGGGGCCATGGCGCAGCGTGAGCAGCGTGCCGAGCGTCAGTGCGACGACCGCGAAAGCCGGGCCGCCGAGCGCGCCGATGCGGTCCACCAGCAGGCCGCCGCCGATGGCGCCGCTGGCTATTGCCACCTGGAAGCCCGCCACCAGCAGCCCGCCCGCGCCCTCGGCCTGGTCGGGCGCGGCGCGCACGATCCAGGTCTGGAAGCCCACCGGGAAGGCGCCAAAGGCAAAGCCCCACAGCGTGACCGCCACGGCCGTGACGACGGGCGAGCTGCCCGCCACCAGCAGCACGGCCGCCAGCGCGGCGATCAGCACGCCGCCGGCGACGATGGCTGCGCGCTCGCTGCGCCCGGCCAGCCAGCCGCCCGCGAAGTTGCCCAGGAAGCCGCCGATGCCATAGCCCAGCAGCACGCCCGAGATGGCGCCCACGGACAGGTGCGTGACCTGCTCCATCAGCGGCCGGATGTAGGTGAAGCCGGCGAAGTGGCCGGAGATGACCAGCAGCACCGCCAGCAGCGCCACGCGCACCGGCGGGCGGCGCAGCAGCTCGGCCAGCACGCGCAGGTCGGGCTTGTCGCGCGGCGGCAGCGCGGGCAGCGTCAGCGCCTGCACGGCCAGTGTGACGACGCTCACCGCGCCGGCCGCGATGAAGGCACTGCGCCAGCCCCACACATCGCCCATCCACGCGCCCACGGGTGCGGCGCAGACGGTGGCGATGGACACGCCGGCCAGGATGACGGACATCGCCCGCGCGAACTGGCCTTCGGGCACCAGGCGCATGGCCAGCGCGGCGGACATTGACCAGAAGCCACCCAGCGCCACGCCCAGCATCACCCGTGCCACCAGCAGCACGGCCAGATTGCTGGCCGTGGCGGCCAGCGCGTTGGACAGCAGCAGCAATACCGTGAAGGCCAGCATGACGCGCTTGCGGTCGAGCTTGCGCGTCAGCAGCGGCAGCGAGGGTGCGGCGATGGCGCCGACGAGTGCCGTCGCCGTGACGGCCTGGCCTGCCGCGCCGTCGCTGATGCCCAGGTCGGTGGCCATGGCGGTGAGCAGGCTGGCCGGCAGGAACTCGGCCATGACCAGGCCGAACACGCCCATGGTCAGCGAGGCGATGGCGGGCCAGTTGGCAGCTGATTCGGCTGTGGCCGGCTTGGGTGGCAGGCCGGCAACGGCCGGGCAGGTGGAGCAGGACGAGGAGGACAACACAAACCCCTTCAGGGAAACGGAAGGAGATGCTAGGTCTAGCATTCCGGCGTTTGAATGCCGAAAGAGCCCAAATGCTTGACCAATCCTCCAGCATCACATCGTTGCCCGGCGGGCCCGATTCGCTGACGCAGATCCTGCTCGGCCTGCGGCTGGACGGCGTCGAGTACGGCCGCTGCATCATGCGTGCGCCCTGGGCCGTGGCCTTCCCGGCGCAGCGCGCGGCGCGCTTTCACTTCGTCGGCAGTGGCGGCTGCTGGCTGCGCACCGCCGGCACGGACTGGGTGCGCCTCAACCCCGGCGACGCCGTGCTGCTGCCCCACGGCAGCTTCCACGTGCTGGCCAGCGCGCCGGACGTGCCGACGGTGGACATCGACTCCCTGTCGCGCGTGCCGGTCTCGGACAACATCTACCTCGTCGGCGGGCCTCCCGGCGCTGACAGCACAGAAGGCCCGCCCAAGGACGTGCTGTTCTGCGGCGCGCTGCGCTTCAACCTCGACCCGCTGCACCCCCTCATCGCCATGATGCCGCCGCTGATGCTGACCGGCGACCTGGCCACCAAGGACGCCACCGTGCCCGCGCTGCTGGACGCCATGGAGCGCGAGGTGGCGCTGGACCGCATTGGCGCCTGCGGCATCCTGGCGCGGCTGGCGGACGCGCTGGCCGCCAGCCTCATCCGCGCCTGGGTCGAGTGCGGCTGCAACGACTCGACGGGCTGGGTGGCCGCCGTGCGCTGCCCGAAGATCGGCAAGGTCATCGCCGCCATCCACGCCGAGCCCGAGGGCGACTGGAGCGTGCCGCGCCTGGCCGGGCTGATGGGCGCGTCCCGCTCCCGCTTTGCCGACGCCTTCACGCGCACCATGGGCGAGAGCCCGGCCAAGTACGTCGCCAAGGTCAAGATGTTCCAGGCCCGCCGCTGGATCGCGCAGGATGGCATGCGCGTGGCCACGGCGGCCGACCGGCTGGGCTATGAGTCGGAGGCCTCGTTCAGCCGGGCGTTCAAGCGCGTCATCGGGCATGCGCCGAGTGCGGCGCGGGGCGGGTGACGGCAGAGGTCTGGCCGGCCGGTTCTCCTCAGCCTACGGGTGGTTCGCGCTGCGCTCCTACACCTGCGCGCTCTTCGGCAGCTGACATTCGAGCCATGGTCACCACGCGCATGCGTGGCCCTTCAACTGCCAACAGGAGACCACCATGAGTCTTGGCGCCATTCTTCTTATCGTTGTGATTCTTATGCTCCTCGGCGCGCTCCCGGCTTGGCCGCACAGCCGTAGCTGGGGCTACGGCCCGACCGGCGGTCTCGGCCTGGTGCTGCTGATCATCGTGGTGCTGTTGCTGATGGGGCGGTTGTAGGCCACCGCTGCGGCTCGCGCCGCTGAAGCAGCCGCTGGCCGCTTTGGCGAGCCCGCAGGAGCGGCCTGTCTGGCAAATATCCAGCTCGTCCGTTGCTGCGCGCGGTCTGTCGCGTAGCGCACGCTGACCAGAAGGGCTCCTTGCAAACTGCCGAAAGTGCAGCCTTGCAAGGAGCCCTTGTGCGCAATATCTCGATGCAGCCACACGCTGCCGGTTTTCATGGCCGTTCACGCCAGTTGTTGGCCGTGCTCTTCTCCGCCACCTTGGCTCTGCCCTGCCTTGCGCAGGACACGGCCCGTTCGGGGCCGCTGTACGACGAACTCGCAGGCATGGACGCCGCGGTGTTCGAAGCGGCCTTCCTCACTTGCGACGCCGGCAAGTTCAGAGCGATCTTCACCGAGGACGCCGAGTTCTATCACGACAAGGCCGGCGCGAGTTTTGGCGAGGCGGTGAAGGTCCTGAAGTCCTGCCCCCGCGACAACGGCGTCACGCGCACGCTGGTCCCGGGGAGCCTGGAGGTCTATCCGATGCAAGGCTATGGCGCCGTGCAGATGGGCCGTCATGTCTTTGCCCGCAAGGGCGAACCCGGCTCGGAGGAGGCTAAGTTCGTGCACCTGTGGAAGCGCGAAGCCGCGGGCTGGCGGCTGGCCCGGGTGCTCAGTTTTGACCATCGGCCGTCGGTGGCTAAGGCGCCTTAGCCCGTGCCGCGGGGTTCGCGGTCAACCGCCGAAGAACTTCCACTGCCCTTCTGAGACGACCTCGGCGCGACCGTCCACCACCTTGATGGCGGTCTGGTCGTCGATGGCGTAAGACGGGCAGCCGATGCGGGCCGCCCATGTCTCCGCGCACGCCATCGTGTTCCCGTCGAAGCCCGGGTGCTCCAGGTGAGGAAAGATCGCGAACTCGACCATCCCGAGCGCCACGTCTTCGCCGGTGATGGGCGGCTTCATCTCGATGAAGTCCTCGCCCACCCGCGGCGCCATGACCATGCTCCCGGCGCTGAGGCCCACCCAGGTGATGTCAGGCAGCGAGGGCAGCAGGTCCGCCAGGCCGGACTGGCGCATCCAATGGGCCAGATACAGCGCGTCGCCGCCGTTCACCAGCAGCACGTCGGCCTGCCGGACCCAGGGCTCCCAGCGCGCCCTGCCGACGCTGGGCAGCGCGGTGAGTTCCAGTACACCCAGGGACTTCCAGCCCAGCTCGGCCATCGGCGTGCGCGGTTCCTGGCCGGCAATGAAATTCCATGACTTGTCCGGCGTCATGAACGGATGCCCGTAGCCGGCCGTGGGGATGCACAGCGCGTGGCAATCGGCGATCGGCTTGCCCAGCAGTTCAAGCAGCGCGCCGTGGATGCTCGGGTTCTTGATTCCGGCGGACGTGAGCAGGAGTTTCATGCGTGCCTCTGCGAATCCTGGCCGACGGGCCAGTCAGAGGAACGACGCTCCGGCGTGCCGGGAATCGACAGGGCTTTGCAAATTCTCTTTTGCGGGGGACAGCTTTCCAGGCCCGCCGCCGGGAGCATGAAAAGTCCCCTTCGGCAGCGCGACACCGGTGGGAGTTGCCGCATGGCCCTCGTGCCAAGGGCAACCGCTTGGCCGGTGTGCGCGGCGCTTCAGCCCTTGCCTGCCTTGAGCGGCAGCAACTTGATCTTGCTGCCTTCGACGGCCCATACAGCGCCATCAGGCGGCGTTACGACGTACATGGCCTTCTTGGCCCACAGGCTCCAGAACACATGGGCTTCCGTGGGCGTGGCATCAAGTAGGTGGGTGATCGTCAGAGCTACCGCGTTGGCAGGCGCCTGCAAGGTGATGCAGCTCTTGGTGAATCCGCGTTGCGAGACGATCGCGGCATCCTTGACCTCGATGCGGTAGGTGCCCCCGATGGGCACGACGTCGCTCTGGTTAGTGCTGGGAATCAAATACACCACCCAGCCAGACGCCGACGTGGCGGAAGGGAGTACGACTGAGTTGTAGCGCTGAGCGCAGCGTTGGAAATTGGACGCGACGGCCACGGCCCTCGCCGTCGATGCGCCGGCTTCGTAGGGAGTGAGCGGCGCGGGGGACTCCAGGGCTGTCACGTCGCCGGCGACCCCGTCCTTCGACACGGCCACCCGGTAAAGGGCTGCGGGCGTCTGGTCGATGAAGGTTACGCCGATGCCGCCGTCGCGCTCCTCGGTGATCCAACCGCGGACCCGTGCATCCTGTGTCAGGTGGCGCTGCTTGATGGCCGCATCGGTGGCCACGGATGCGGCGTGGTCGTGCCGGTAGATGGCAAGGCCGGTGGCCTCGGCCGAGCGCAGCGCTTCGGCTTGCTCAGCGGTTGGCAACTGCTTCGGGAGAGAGTCGTCGGCAGAAGCGGTAAGGCAGCCAAGCGTCAAGGCGACGCAGAGGATGTGACGGTGCATGGAAGGCCCTGAGCATCTGAGGCACAAAAAAGGCCCGTGACGCAACGCCACGAGCCTTCGCATTCAGTAGGACACCGGTCAGAACGGGATGTCGTCGTCCATGTCGTCAAACCCCGTCGACGCCTTGGGCGCCGGGGCCGGAGCCCGCTGGGGCGCCGGGCGCTGGGCCGCTGCCGGGGGGCGGGCCGCAGCGGCACGCGGAGCGCCACCGCCGTATTCGTCGCCACCACCGCCACCAGCACCGCCGCCACGGCTGTAGCCGGCGCCGCCACCACCGCCTTCGTCGCCGCCGCCCTGGCCGTCACGGCCGCCGAGCAGCTGCATCTCCTGGGCAATGATTTCGGTCGTGTAGGTGTCGCGGCCCTCCTTGTCCTGCCACTTGCGGGTCTTCAGGCGGCCCTCGACGTAGAGCGGGCGGCCCTTCTTGACGTACTCGCCGACGATCTCGGCCAGGCGGTCGTTGAAGACGACGCGGTGCCATTCGGTCTCTTCCTGGCGCTCGCCGCTTTCGCGGTTCTTCCAGTTGCGGGTGGTGGCCAGGCTGAGGGTGACCCAGGCGCCGCCGCTGGGGTTGTAGCGAACCTCGGGGTCTTTGCCGACGTTGCCGATGATGATGACTTTGTTGACGCTGGCCATGACGCTCGTCCGAATTCGATGGGAGGGGGCGAATTATGACGGCGGGGCTCGTCTGGAACACCCGCAACACCCCGGAGACCGCATCCCGCACCCCGGGGCCCGCACTTCGTCTCCCCGCCCCCCGGCCGGCCTCAGGCCCTCCCTAAGATGAAGCCATGAACAGCCTGGCCCCACGTCACAGCAACCGCCGCCTCTGGCTCGCGTATGCCGGCGGCTGCGCGCTGGCCTGGTGCCTGTTCGTGCTGGCCGGCAGCGAGTTCGACCGGGGGCTGGACCCGTTCTGGCTGGCCGTCTACCAGGCCACCACCATGCTGTGGGCGCCCGTGCTGCTGGGCATTGCCATCTGGCCGGTGGCACGCCGCCTGCACGCGAGCGACGCCGGCCAGTCCGCCACGGCCATGGCCCACATACTGGCAGCGGTGGTGTTCTCGGCCTGCTGGCAGGCGGGCGAGTTCGCCGTCAACGCGGCCTTGTTCGGGGCAGACCATGCCGGCGCCGTGCTCGTGGCCGGCCTGCTGTGGCATTCGGTGTGGGGCCTGGTCGTCTACGCGGCCATTGCCACGGCCTTCACGGCGGTGTTGCAGTCGCGGGCGGCGCGCGGCGCCGCGGTGGCGGCGGCGCAGGCCGAGAGCGCGCTGGCTCGCGCCGAGCTGTCGGCCATCAGCGGCAAGCTGAACCCGCATTTCCTGTTCAACACGCTGAACTCGCTGATCGCGCTGACCCGCAAGGACCCGGCCGCCGCCGAGGCCGCGCTGCTGAAGTTCGCGTCCATGCTGCGCTATGTGCTGGACAGCAAGCGCGGCGCCGAGGACCGCGTCATGCTGTCCGACGAGATCGACTTTCTGCGCGACTACCTGGCGCTGGAGGCCCTGCGCCTGGGTACCCGCCTGCGCGTGGACTGGCAATTGGAAGAGCGCGTGCTGGCCGACGAACTGCCGCCGCTGACCCTGCAGCCGCTGGTGGAGAACTCCATCCTGCACGCCGTGGCGCCTCGCAAGGCCGGCGGCTGCGTGACCATCACGGCCCGCCGCAATGCCCTCAACCAGGGCCTGGACCTGGCTGTGGCCGACGACGGCCCTGGCTGCGAGCCCGAGGCGCTGGAGCCCAAGCCCGGCCAGCGCCGCGGCGTGGGCCTGGCCGCGCTGAAGAAGCGCTTCGCGCTCGACTACGACGGCCGCGCCCGCCTGCGCATCCACACCGCCCCCGGCGCCGGCTTCCGCGTCGATCTGTTCATTCCACAGACATGACCCCATGAGCACCCTCACCACCGTTCTCATCGCCGAAGACGAACACCTCGCTGCCGAGGCCCTGGCCGACTGGGTCAAGGCCACGCCGGGCCTGCAGCTGCTGGCCGTGTGCAGCGACGGCGACGAGGCGCTGGCGCAGATCCGCGCCCTCAAGCCCGCCCTGGTGCTGACCGACATCCAGATGCCCGGCCTGACCGGCCTGCAGGTGGTGCGCGAGATCCAGCACGACGCCCACCAGCCGCGCATCATCTTCACCACCGCCTATGACGAGCACGCGCTGACGGCCTTCGAGCTGCACGCGGTGGACTACCTGCTCAAGCCCTTCTCGCGCGAGCGCTTCGACGAGGCCGTGGCCCATGTGCTGCGCGACGCGGCGCCCACCACCGCCGAGGTCGCCCAGGCCCTGGGCACGCCGGCCGACGCGCCGCTGACTCGCCTGCTGGTGCGCGACCAGGGCAAGATCTTCCCGCTGCTGGTGGGCGACATCGAGAGCCTGCGCTCCGACAACAAATACACCGCCATCACCAGCAAGGGCCGCAGCTTTCTCGTGCGCCTGCCCATCGCCAGCTTCGAGACGCGGCTGGACCCGACGCGCTTCCTGCGCGTGCAGCGTGGCTGCATCGTCAACCTGGACTTCGTCGACAGCATGACGCCCGACGAGAACTCCCAGCTCGTCGTGCAGCTGCGCGACGGCAGCCGCATCACGGCCAACCGCGAGGTGTCCAAGATGCTGAGGGAGCAGTCGCTGTGAGGAGACGCCTGCTGCCCTGCCTGCTGCTGCTGGTGGCGGGCCTGGCCGGCGCGCAGACGGCGCCTTCAGCACCACCTGCTCCCCCGGCTGAGCCTGCGCGGCTGCCGCGACCCAACCCTCAACCGCATCCGCATCCTGAACCGCGCCCCATGGCACGGCCTATGCCGCCCATGCCGCCGGTTGGGCCTGGCAAGGTCTACGCGCCCGGCGAGTTCGACCGTCTGGAGCTGGGCGGCGCGGCGCGCGTCATCCTTGTGCAGGGGGAGCGTGACCAGGCCTTCATCGTTGGCGACGCCGAGGTGCAGCAGGGCGTCGAGGTCGAGCTGGCCGACCGCCAGCTCGTCATCCGCCCGACCGGCGGCTGGAAGTTCTGGCACAGCGGCAAGCTGTTCGTGCAGGTCGAGATGCGCCAGCTGCGCCAGCTCTCCGTCTCCGGCGCCAGCGACGTTCACGCGCCCGGGCCGTTGCAGTGCGAGCAACTCAAGCTCACCATCAGCGGCGCCGGCATCGTGCGGCTGGACCAGCTGCAGGCCCGCCAGCTCACCTTTGGCATCAGCGGCGCCGGCGAGGGCCAGTTCGGCGGCCGCGTGGACGAGCTGGCCCTGCAGATCTCCGGCAAGGGCAAGGTCATCGCCGACCGCCTGCAGGCGCAACGGGCGCGCGTCAACGTCAGCGGCATCGGCAACGTGCTGGTGTGGGTGACCGACGACCTGACCGCCCACATCTCCGGCGTGGGCTCGGTCGACTACTTCGGCAACCCCAGCGTGCAGCGGTCGGTGTCGGGCATGGGATCGATCTCGGCCAAGGGTGAGAAGCGCCAGGAACGGTAGTCAGGGTTGGGGTTGCGCTTGCTGCCGGTCCGCACTCCACTCGCGTCTCTCACCGGAGACTGCCGCCATGTCGCACCCCGTCAAGCTCATCAGCCCCTACGACCTCGGCGGGGACACGCCCTTCCCGCTGGACCTCTACGGCCAGTGCTTTCTGGCGCAGGGCGACTCGTGGTTCTCGCTGGGGGCCATCCCGCCTTTCCTGACCACCAACGTGCTCGAAGAACTGCGCCTGGTGCGCGGCGCCGTTGCGGTGAACTGTGCGGCGCCGGGGGCGGTGCTCAAGCGCATGGTGGACAACGTACGCGCGCCCAACTTTGCCAACCAGCTGAGCGGCAATGTCGCGACACGCTGGAGCGCCGTGCTCGTCTCCGGCGGCGGCAACGACCTCATCGAAGCCATCGGCTCGCCGCCAACCGCGCCGCGTGCCCAGCGCCTGCTGCTGACGCCCGCCGAGCGCGGCGTGGGTGGCGACGCCGCCAGCTACCTCAGCGCGGAAGGCTGGCAGACCTTCAGCGTCTACCTGGGCGCTGTCTTCGCCGGGCTGCTGGACCTGCGCGACCGCGGCATCAACAAGCAGACGCCGCTGCTGCTGCACAACTACGCGCTGCTGCGCCCGCGCCCCGCGCAGGCCGGTGCGGGCTTCGGGCCGTGGCTGCAGCCGGCGATGGTGGCCTTCCAGGTGCCCGCGACCGCGTGGCTGGCCATTGGCGAGCTGCTGATGAAGCGACTGGGCCAGCTGCTGCTGGACCTGGCGGCGCAGCGCAGCGTCAGCCATCCCGGCGCCGGGTCCATCCAGGTCATCGACAGCCAGGCCGCCAACCTCGTACTGGCGGACGAAGGCAGCGCGGGCAAGTCGGGCGACTGGGCCAACGAGATCCACCCCACCCGCGACGGCTATGCCAAGGTGGCGGCGAAGTGGGCCGAGGCGCTGGACGCGCTGCCGGACGACGCCTGAGGTTCTGGCCCAATACAGGCATGGACGACCTGCATACCCTGGAACAACGCCTCACCGACCTCGAGATCAAGGCCAGCTTTGCCGAGGACACCGTCGAGCAGCTCAATGCGGTTGTCGTGCGCCAGCAGGCCCAGATCGACCGGCTGGTCCGCGAGCTGGTGGAGCTGCGCAACCGCGCCACCGCCGAGCCGGGCGCGCAGGTCAACCTGCGGGACGAGCTACCGCCGCACTATTAAACCTAGATCCGGCAGTTGACCGCTCGCTACTCATCGAAAGGCTTGACGCATCAACGCCTTGCTCAGTGCTCGTCGTTCACCACTTCGGTGAGCAGCGCTGCACGCCCCGTGGTCTGGCGCTTCGGGCCGCTGGCGGCGTTGCTTCTCCTTGTGGGCAAGAGCCCACTGCGTCGTCGCTCCTTGCCAGCGACCCGCCTCGCCAGCCCCTCAGGCGCGCCCAACTGCCGGATCTAGGTTCTGGCCTCGCGCAGGCGCTGATGCGCCGCGCCTTCCCAGGCGATCGGCAACTGGTTCTTCGCCTGGAGGTAGTGATGCGTGAAGACACCCAGGTAAGCGTCGAGCGTCTTGCCGGCGGCGGCGTCGCCGGCGAGATCCAGGCACTGTGCGGCCACCTCGCTGGTGCAGAAATGATCGCCGCAACGCGAGCGGCGCAGCCGGTATTGCGAAGTCTCCGCGGGCCCCAGGCTGAGCACCGGCATGTGGTTCAGGTAGGGGCTGCGGCTGAACATCTTGCGCGCCTCGGACCAGGTGCCGTCCAGCAGGATGAAGAGTGGCCGCTTGGGCGTGCCGCTCTCGTCTGCGGTGCGCGGCTTGACGGCATGCACGACACGTTCCGGCGCGGCGTACTGGCCTGGGAAGACGACGTAGGGATCCCAGCTCGGATCGCTCAGCAAGGCGATGAGCGCGGGATCGGGCTGGGTGCGCGACCAGCCGAAGGCGAAGGTGTCCGGGACCGTGTCCGCGATCAACCAGCCGGTGTTGGTCGGCTTCAGCGGCTCGATGTCTGCCATCAGCAGGCACACCGCGGCGCGCGTGTTCACCCAGGGGCGCAAGGCGCACATGCAGTGCGTCGGCACCAGCCGGCAGCCCTCGCAGCGCTCGCGCTTGAAGCCACCGCGAGCCATGAACGGCTTGGTGGCGCTCGCCAGACGCGCGGCGCGGAGAACGGAGACGGCATGGGGCATGCACAGATTGTCGGAGCAGCTGAGCGGTGCTTGGACTGACCGGAATTCCCACCGTTGCGCCGGGTTCGAGCGGCTGGCAGAGTCGCGCCATGGACGCCGCTTTCCGCATGAATTTAATGGCACCAATTTCCCGCGGGCCAGGTGGATTTCTCTTTGCACTTAAGGCCTTGCCTTGCATCGCTGTGACTTGGTTAAGCAGCAGTGGCGGAGCTATGTAGCAAGGCGTGCTGAATAAACTATTAGTAGACCTTCCAGGGGAGAATAGATGTGCCGGGAATAGAACACGAGACAATATTGCAATTCCAGCAGCGCGTGGCCCGCTTTGCGCCAGAGTACGTCGCCGACTGGGAAGCATGGATTCAGACACCTACTGCCGGTCGTCCGCGACAACTCGGTGAGATCTTGCGTAGGTGGCAAGCGTGCCGTCCGAATCCTATGAGACGTACTC
>NZ_JBGCUM010000055.1:0-32508 GCF_054177665.1 Roseateles sp. P5_E8
GTGCTGTACATGGCCACGGTCTCGGCGATCGTTCACAACCCTGCGATCAAGGTCTTCTACGCACGCCTGGTCGCGGCCGGCAAGGCCAAGAAGGTGGCGCTTGTGGCCTGCATGCGCAAGCTGCTCACCGTGATCAATGCCATGTTGCGCGATCAAGCCACTTGGGATGCTGTCAAGCATCTTCAAACCCCTTCTGGCGCTTGACGCCAGACACAGTTGCTCGGGGGACCGGTCAGGCCCGCCTGCGTTCAGCAGGGCGGGACTGGACGAGGGGTCAACTACTTAGCGGCAATCTGCGCGTCCAGCTCCTTGCAGGACGGCGAGCACACCGGCTGCGACTTGCCGAGCAGTTTCTTGGACTTCAGCATCGCGCGAGGGCGATGTTTGCCGCATAGGAAGCAGGACATGGTTGCTGCGCCGAAAGACGAGGTCGCCGCAAATGGCGAGCCCGGAGCTTTGGAACGGTAGCGCAGGCCATCTGCTTCGATGGTGGTCTTGGTGGTTTCTTTGGCCACACTGGTCCTGTCGAAGAGTTTTGAAAAGGGGTGGCGCCGGAGGCGCTCGGGCCCTGTATTTTCCACCATGTCTGAGGGACGCGCCCTAGGGCTTTCAACACCCCTTGAACTTGGCCTGTCTCTTGCCCGCCCAGGCGGCCTGTCCCTCGGCCAGATCGGCCGAGTCGCGGGCCCTCAAAACATCTGCCGCCAGGCGGCGTTCGTCGAGCCTGCCAGCGGCGATGGCGTTGAGGTGCTGCTTCATCGGCAGCAGGGCCAGCGGCGCCATGGCCAGCAGTTCGTCCGTCAGCGCGGCGAGGGCCGCGTCCAGTGTGTCGACATCGGGCAGCAACTGGTCCAGATAACCGCAGGCCAGCAGTGCCGGCGCATCCAGCGTGCGGCCGGCCAGCAGCACCTGCTTGGCGGTGGCCAGGCCGAGGCGGTCGACGAAGCGCCGCAGCCCGCCGGCATAGAAATGCAGGCCGACGCGCGCCGCCGGCACGAACATGTCGACGGCCGGCGCGCCGAGGCGGAAGTCGCAGGCCAGCGCCAGGTCGGCCGCACCGCCGTAGACGCCGCCATGCAGCCGCGCCACGGTGATGGGCCGCGCGGCCTCCAGCGCATCGGCCAGTTCGCCGAAGCGCGCGCCGGCATCGACGGCGACCAGCGCGCCGAGGTCGAAGCCGCTGCAGAAGTGCCGGCCCTCGCCGGCCAGCACGAGCACACGCACGGCGGCGTTCGCATTCACGTCGGCGATGAAGCCACGCAGCGTGGCGAGGTCGTCCACCGTCAGGCGGTTGGCCTGGCGCGGCCGGCGCAGCGAGATGAGTGCGACGCCGTCGTCAAGCTGCAAAAGCGGCGCCTGGCCGCTCACGGTCGCCGCCGCGCAACGCGATTGCGCAAGGCATACCCATCGTTCAGCCGCGCAAACGTCGCGCCCCGCTCCGCCTCGGCCAGCTCGCGCAGCGCCTGGGACTGGGTGGGGCGCAGGCGGGCGTCCTGGTGCAGCACGAGCTCGGCGATGAGGGCCCAGTCCACCTCCAGCTCGGCCGGCCAGACCAGGGCCTCGGGCGGCAGCTGGGCCAGCAGTTGGTGCAAAGCGCCGACGGCCGTCTCTGCGGGAACGAGGGCGGCCAGCTCGGGCCAGCGGCCCAGCACCGGCGCGTCCAGCCGCTGCGGCTGCCACAGCGCGCACAGCCACTGCGGCGCATGGTTCTCGACGACCGGCCCGCGGGCGGCTTGCACCACCTCGGCACTGGCGCCGCGCACACGCCGTACCAGCGCCGTCCAGGCATGGGGCTGCCAACTCGTCAGCAACTGGGCGGGGCGATCGGCGCGGGGCACGGGCAGGGAGACGCGCGGCACATCGTTGATCGGCGGCGGCGGCGCCACATGAGGCAGCTCGATGTCCTCGATGTCCTGCATCTCGTAGCCACGCGCCTTCAAGCGCGCCTTCTTGGCCTCGTCGATGCTGGTGCGGCCGACGTCCAGCAGGCGGCCAAGATCCAGGTCGACAGGCGGCGGCGCAGGCGCACGCCAGCCATCGAGGACGTGCGCGGGGTCGAAATCGTCGGTCTTGGCCATGGCGGTTGGGCATTGTGACGACGTAAGCTCGCACACCCTCCCCCCATGTCACGAACCGTCATGCCGATGCACACCCGCCGCCGCCTGCTGGGCTTGGCCCTGGCCGCCGCTCTCGCCGCTTGCTCGGCGCCGCCTCCGGTCACAGCACCGCAGGCGCCCAAGCTGCTCGTCCTCGTCGTCATCGACGGCCTGCCGATGCGCCAGGTGACCGGCTACCGTGACCAGCTCGTCCCCGACGGCTTTGCCCGCTTCCTGGACCGCGGCCGCTGGTTCGCCAACGCGCATTATGGCCACGGCCACACGGTCACGGCGGCCGGCCACTCGGTGATGCTGAGCGGCGCCTACCCGCAGCGCAGCGGCATCATCAGCAACGAATGGCGCGACCCGGCCACCGGCCTGCCGGTCTACAACACCGGCGACGCGGCCTACCAGTACCTCGACAGCCCGACGGCGCCGCTGTCCGGCACCAGCCCGCGCAACCTCAAGGTCGAGACGCTGGGTGACGTGCTGCGCACGCGCTCGCCCGAGTCCAAGGTCATCGGCATCTCCGGCAAGGACCGCGGTGCCATCCTGCCGGCGGGGCACAAGGGGACAGCCTATATGTACATGGGCGAAACGGGCCAGTTCTCGTCCAGCACCTACTACATGACCGCGCTGCCGGCCTGGGTTAAGAGCTTCAACGCAGCCAAGCCGGCCGACGCCTTCTTCCAAAAAACCTGGGCGCCCCTGCTTCCCGAAGCCGCCTACGCCCGCTCCGTCCCCGACGGCCAGGCCTGGCAGATCGCCAGCGGCAACGGCAACAGGTTGCCCGCCGTCATCGGCGACAAGATGGATGGGCCCGGCCCGCGCTTCTACGGCGGCGTTCTGGCCTCGCCCTTTGGCGACGAGCTGACGCTGGCCTTTGCGCGCGCCGCCGTCACGAATGAAAAACTGGGCCAGCGCGGCGTGCAGGACATCCTCTCGGTCAGCCTCTCCAGCCACGACTACGTCAACCACGCCTTCGGCCCGGAGTCGCGCCTGTCGCACGACCACACCCTGCACCTGGACCGCCATCTGCAGGCCTTCTTCCAGTTTCTCGACAAGACCGTGGGCGCCGGCAACTACGTGCTCGCGCTGACCGCCGACCACGGCTTCACCGACACGCCCGAATGGGCCGCCACCCAGGGCCGCGACGCCGGCCGCTTTGCCTCGTCACCGTCGCTGGCCATCGTCAACGCCGCGCTGGCCGCGAAGTTCGGCGTCGACAAACTTGCCCGCGACTTCTCCGCCGCCGGCCTGCTGCTGAACGACAAGCTCGCCGCCGAGCGCGGCCTGAAGTTCGCCGACGTGCAGGCCGCCGCGCGCGAGGAGTTGCTGAAGCTGCCGGGCGTGGCCACCGTCTTCACGCGCGAGCAACTGCTCGGCAGCGACACGACGACGCCCTACTTGGAGGCCATGCGCAAGTCCTTCGACCCGACGCGCGCCGCCCAGCTGCAGATCGTGCTGAAGCCGAACTGGATCCACAGCTACCGCCCCGGCGGCAGCAGCCACGGCAGCCCCTACGAGAACGACACCCATGTGCCCCTGCTGTTCTGGGGGCCGGGCTATGTCGGCCATGGCGAGGTCAAGACCCGCGTCGAGATCGCCGACCTGGCGCCCACGCTGGCCGCCGTCGCCGGCCTGCCTGCGCCGGCCCAGGCGCAGGGTCGCGACCTGCAGCTCAAGCCCTGAGCAAGAGTTCGGTCGCCGACTCGCCCCACTGCGCCTCGGTCAGCGCCAGCCCGCCCAGGCGCTCGCACAGGCCCGCCGCCTGGGCCGGGCCGGTAGCCGGCAGCACCAGCAGCAGTCGCCCGTCGGCCAGCCGTGAGCAAGCATCCTCGCCGCGGATGCGCGCCAGCAGTGCCTGCGGGTCGGCGCCGGGCGCTGCCGTGGCGACACACAGCGGCCAGGCGCGCGGATCGCTGAGCAGGGATTGCAGCAGGGCCAGCCCGGCCGGCTCCGACAGCAACTGCCCCGACGGCGGCCGGGGCCGGCTCAGCGCGCTGATGTCGACACCCGTGCAGGCCCAGCCGCCATCCGGCGTCGGCTGTTCCACCCACCAGAGCCGGCGCCCGTCCTGCCAGGCCTGTTCGTAGCCCGAGCGCACCAGGCGCTGCCGCCGCCCCTGCGCGTCGACCGGCCCGACGCCCGCCGCCCGCGCGGCGTCGGCGATCTCGGCCCGCGTCGGCTGCTCGCCGTCGCCGAGAGCCCAGGCCGCGCGGTAGGCCGCATTGGCCAGCCGCAAGCGCCCCTCGGCGTCGAACAACGCCAACAGCAGCGGGCCATCGGCCAGCGTCTGCCACCAGAGATCGCTAGTACTCACCGGCACATTGGAACCCAGGCTGTCAGCCAAGAGGCATGTCCGCTGACGCTTGGGCGCAACTGCCGCCTTAGGATGGCTGCCGCAGCACCAGGAGAGCCGCATGAAATGGGAAGGCCAGCGAGAAAGTGACAACGTCGAAGACGCGCGGGGCGGCGGGCGAGGCGGCCTGCCGATTGGCGGCCGTGGCCTGGGAGTCGGCGGCATCGTCGTTGCACTGCTCGCCTCGTGGGCCTTTGGCATCAACCCGATGACGGTGCTGGGCCTGCTCGACGGCGGCGGCGGCCAGCCGGTGCAGACCTCGGCGCCCGCCGAATCCCACCCTCAGGACCCGGCCGGCCGTTTCGCCAGCGTCGTGCTGGCCGACACCGAGGATGTCTGGGGCGCCTATTTCCAGCGCGGCGGCCAGCAATACGCCGCCCCCAAGTTGCGCCTCTTCCGCGGCCGCGAGCCCACCGCCTGCGGCACCGGTGAATCGGCCATGGGCCCCTTCTACTGCCCGGCCGACCGCAAGGTCTACATCGACCTCGGCTTCTTTGACACGCTGCGCGAGCGCCTTGGCGCGCCGGGCGATTTCGCCCAGGCCTATGTCATCGCCCACGAAGTCGGCCACCATCTGCAGAACCTGATGGGCACGACCGAAAAGCTCGACGGCGCCCGCGGCCGCGTCTCCGAGCGCGAAATGAACGCAATGAGCGTCAAGCTGGAACTGCAGGCCGACTGCTATGCCGGCGTCTGGGCCAAGCTGTCCCAGCAAGGCAAGGCTTGGTTGGAACAGGGCGACATCGAGGAGGCACTGAATGCCGCCGCGCAGATCGGCGACGACACGCTGCAAAAGCGCAGCCGAGGCAGTGTCGTGCCAGAAAGCTTCACCCACGGCAGCAGCGCCCAGCGCGTGCGCTGGTTCCGGCGCGGCCTGGATGCCGGCGACCTGAAAGCGTGTGAAACCTTTTCGTCAGCCGCGCCCTGACCGCTAAAAATGCCCCCAAAACCGCCCACCCAATCAAGGGGGCGTTAGATGAACCCTGCCGCTGCTTTGTGTGAAACACTTCCAGCCAAGTTCCGGGGGTCATCAACTAGCATTCCGACCCCTTTCCACAGTAACTGCGCCGCCCCGCTGGCCAAATCCGACTTGCTCAGAATGGCGATCTAGAGGCGAATACCAATGACCGAGAACCGCGAAAATCCATCGTCGCCAACCCCGCAGAGCCCCGAGCCGCAGGTTGATTCCGGTCGCATGAACGCCCGTCGACGCCAGTTGCTTCGCAGCGGCTTGGCCGTGGCGCCGGCCGTGCTGGCACTGAAGGCAACCCCGGTCATGGCTTGCAACTGCAAGCAGCCATCAGGGTTCTCGGTATCGGGCAACCTCAGCCGCAACGGCGGCAAAGCTTGCGCAGCGCCTGGTCGCAGGCCGTCCCAATGGACTCCCACGTCTGGTTACTACGCTGGCGTCCTTGGCACCAAGAAGGTCAGTGCGCTGAAAGGTACAGTCACCCTCACCACCACGGCTTTTTCCATTGTTGCAGGTAGCGCCAACGACAAGACGGTGTCCTCGGCCCTGGCGGGCGGTGATAGCGACTTGCTGGCCCTGTTCATCGCGGTCTACCTGGAAGCCAAGGCCACCGGCGGTGCCTACTACCCGTCCACGGACATGGTTGTGCTGATGTGGAACCAGACTGTCGCTACAACGGTTGGCTACAGGCCAACTGGCGCCGCTACGCCGGTTTGGCAAAAGTCCGAGGTCACCAAGTATCTGCTCTACCTGACCGGTCAGGCTCTCTGACACGTCGTCCAACGTGGACAGCCGATATGGCGCTAGCGCTTGGCGCGCCGACGCGATGGCGTTCCGGCTGGTAAGCAAAGAATTCCCCGATGCCGTTGTGACTTTCGACCCGCTGTCGGGTCGCACGATGACGCTGTCCGACCTTTGCTGGTTCGTGCTGAACGACCTGTTGCAGGCTCATTCGCCCCGCGACACGACAGCACTGCTGCAGGCTGTGTGCGAGACGGCCGGCGCGAGTGCGGATGCGGCGGTCACCGCTCAGCTCGACGACTCTCTGGCCAGCCTGCTGGATGCAGGGCTGATCCACGCCGAGCCGCAGTAAAAAATGCCCACGGTTGGTGATCTCGACGCGGCAACGACGCGCCAAGCGCTGCACGACGGTGGTCTGCGCATCGTCACGGGGCCCTTCAACTGCAGCCTGCGCACCGACGTGGCCGAAATCGCGGCCGACCTGACACGGCTGTATGCCCATCATCCACTGGTACCGCCTGGCGACATGGTGGATCTCCACGTCGAGGCCATGTCCGGACGCGGGCTGCGCCGCTGGTTTCGTCCGCAGGCGCACTTCCAGGTAGACGGCGTCTCTCCTTTCACGCCGCTACCGCGGGCGCAGGCACTGCCGATGCTGGAGTGGGGACTGAACTGGTGCATCACGGCTTATTTTCATCACTTGCTGGTGTTGCACGCCGCCTGCCTGGCGCGCGACGACCAGGCACTGATCCTTCCGGCGCCACCCGGCTCCGGCAAAAGCACGCTGTGCGCCGCTCTGGCGCAGCGGGGCTGGCGGCTGCTCAGCGATGAGCTGACATTAGTCGATCTGCGCGATTTGCGTGTCTGGGGGCTCGCACGCCCGGTCAGCCTGAAAAACGCATCCATCGATGTGATCCGCCGATTCGATCCACAGGCTTGGATGACCACGCCGGTGCACGACACAGCCAAAGGCACGGTCGCGCTGATGGCACCGTCACCGGCCAGCGTCGCCGCCATGCACCGCCCCGCCAATGCGCGCTGGCTGGTGCTGCCACGCTACGTGCCCCAGGCCCCTGCGGTGCTGACGCCGATGCAGCCGAGCGAGGCTTTCATGCAGATCGCCGACAACGCCATGAACTATCACATCCTCGGTCGTCAGGGCTTCGACACAGTGGGCGCATTGACCGACGCCTGCGCGCACCATCGCTTCAGCTACAGCCGCTTGGACGATGCAATCCGCGTGTTCGACGACCTAGCCCGGAACGCCTGATGGATCTGCCGATCCTGACACGCGTGATGCGCGACCCGGCTGCTGCTGCGGCCTTGGACGCGCCGGGCTGGGACGTCCTGGTGCGCCAGGCGCGCCATGCCAATCTGCTGGGCCGGCTGCACCGTCATCTGCAGCAGGCGGCAGTCATCGTGCCGGCCCGCGCCGACCCACACCTGCGCTCTGCCGCCACGCTGGCCGAGCGCCAGCATCTGTCAGTGACATACGAAGTCGGCCTGCTGCAGCGCGCACTCGAGCCGTTGGGCCAGACGCTGATCCTGCTGAAAGGCGCAGCCTACGTGGCGGCCGGCCTGCCCTCAGCTGCAGGGCGAGTGTTCGCAGACGTCGATGTGCTGGTGCCACACGCCATGCTTGATGCAGCGGAATCGCTGCTCATGCAGCAGGGCTGGGCCGGCGCCAATCTCGACGACTACGACCAGCGCTACTACCGCCGCTGGATGCATGAACTGCCGCCACTGCAACACATCTTCCGCGGCACCGCACTGGACGTGCACCACACCATCCTGCCCCCCACCAGCCAACACAGTCACATCGACGCGGCGGCGTTGATACACGACAGCGTGCCACTGCCCGGCTGGCCAGGCGTGCATGTGCTGGCGCCGGTCGATATGGTGCTGCACAGCGCTACCCATCTCTTCCACGAAGGCGAGCCAGACAACCTTCTGCGCGATCTCAGCGACCTCGATCTGCTTCTGCGTCATTTCAGCGGCGGCGTACCGGACTTCTGGCCGCAGCTGCTCGCACGGGCCGAGCAGCACGGGGTGCAGTTGCCGCTGCGTCTGGCGCTGCGCTATTGCCACCAGCAGTTGGCGACCCCGATCCCGGACGCAACGCTGCACGCGGTCGGCGCCGAGGCTTCGAGCGCTTGGCACGAACAGCTGCTGGACTTCATCTACGGCCGCACGCTGCGCCCGACGCATAGCTCCGCATCTGACAAATGGACAGTCTGGTGCAATCGGGCGCTCTACGTGCGCTCACACTGGTTGCGCATGCCATTGCCGCTCCTTGTCTACCATCTGCTTCACAAGGCTCTGCGACCACCTCGCACCGAGACGATTGCAGACAACCGCTGATCGGAGCCGATATGGACAAACCCAAGCCTTTCTACATGGTCCGCCAGTTCCCCACCTTGCCGACTGACGAAGCTGGGCAACGCCTGCGCAGGCATGGGACCGCCGCCGCGCACGGGGCTTTATGCGAATCGCTCTGGGGCGGGGTTTGGTGAATCGCCGGCTTCCGGCTGCATCCGCTGGTGCTGCTGTTCGCGCTGTCCGGCTCGCTGATGGTGAGCCGGATCAGGATCCCGAAGCTCTAGGCGGTGCGGCGCGACAACCAGGCCAGCGGCGAATCTTGCGACGTGCGGGTCGACTGGGATTCCAGGAAATCGCTAGGACCCTGGCTGCGGTAATCGCTGACGGCGCCACCATCGAGGCAGGCGTCCAGGCCGAAGGCAGTGCCGAGGTCGGCAGGATCCGGTTCGCTGCGAACGGCAGCGTCACGGCGGAAAAAACGCAGCGCTGGGACGAATCGCATGGCAAACCTCTTTGGCTGAAAGGCCGATACACGTTTCGGCTCAGTGCTTTCAGTGTGCGGGATTCATATGACAAGCAAACCCCGCAACTGTGAGTAAATATTGCCTCCGCTGGGATTACCACACATTCAAGGTGGGTCCAGGCCCAGTAGGAATCGAGGTTTGTGGCCAATTCGCATCACTGCCTGAGCGTTGCGTGATTGCAAAAGACCGTAAGTCTCCCTAGCTCTGTTGATCCAAACGGGTGCGGATGCACTTAAGCTGCGCGCCTCCCTCGATGTTCGGGCTTTCCCGCATGACCTCTTTAGCACTGAAATGGATCGCCAACGGCATGATCGGCCTCGTCGTGGCCGGCACGCTGTGGATCGCACAGGCGGTGCAGCCGGGTGACCCGAGCGCGGTCCTTGTGGCGCAGGCCGTCGCGGCGCCGGTTGAAAGCGCTTCGGCACCGGCCCGTCGCTGATCAGCCCAGGGCCAGTCGCGCGCCGTCGGCCAGCGCCTGGCCGATCTGATCCAGCAGCGCGCCACGGCCTTGCAGCTGCCATTGGTGCCAGTAGAGCGCCACGTCGGCGCTGATCTCGGGCCGCAACACCACCAGCTGACCTGCCACCACGAAGGGGCGCACCTGGATCTCGGGGGCCACACCCACACCCCAGCCCATGATGGCTGCGGTCACATAGGCCTCGCTGGACGGCACGAAGCGCTCGCGCAGCCTCGGTGCGCGCACGCCGAAGGCCTGGGACACCCACTGCACCTGGCTGTCGTCCTTGCGGTTGAAGACAAGGAAGGGCGTGTCGGCGAAGTTGCCGGCGTGCAAGCCCTCCGGCAGTTGTGCGGCCAGAAAGCCGGGGCTCGCCACCGCCACGTAGCGCATGACGCCCAGCGGCTGCACGCGGCAGCCCTGCAAGGCCTCGGCCACGGTGGACACGCAGCCCAGCACAGCGCCCTGGCGCAGGCTGTCGTGGGTGAAATCCTGGTCGTCGACGACGATCTCCAGCCCGTAGCCCTCGCGCAAGCCCTGTTGCACGAGGCCGTCCAGCGCCGGCAGCACCCATGTGGCCAGGCTGTCGGCATTGACGGCAATGGCCAGACGCGACTGGGGTGCGACGCGCTCGCGCAGCTCGCGGGCCACGTCCACCCGCAGCGCCTGCAACTGGCGGGCGAAGCGCAGCAGCACCTTGCCGGCCTCGGTCAGGCGCAGCGGGCGCGAGCGCACCACCAGCGGCTGGCCGACCTGGGTCTCCAGCCCGCGCAGGCGCTGGGAGACGGCGCTTTGCGTGATGGACAGGCGCTGGGCGGCGCGCTCGAAACCCTGTTCGTCGGCCAGGGCGGCCAGGCAATCGAGGGCGGCGGGATCAAACTCGTTCATAAGCCCGCCTAATGTAGGCCGAACAATATGAATGAAGCTTCTTGAAAACCAGCGCTCTGCGGAGAATCCGGCGATGCCCGCCGCCACGCTCGTCATCAGTCCCGCACCTGCCGCCTTTGCGCAGGGCTGGGCCATGGGCGCCGGCCTCATCCTGGCCATCGGTGCGCAGAACGCGCTGGTGCTGCGCCAAGGGCTCAAGCGCGAACACGTCGGCGCCGTCGTGGTGGTCTGCGCGTTGTCGGACTGGCTGCTGATCGCGCTCGGCGTCTTCGGCCTCGGCGCGCTGATCCAGGGCAGCCCGCTGCTGCTGGAGGTGTTCCGCTTCGGCGGCGCTGCCTTTCTGCTGGGCTATGCGCTGCTGGCCGCGAAACGCGCTTGGCGGCCGGCCGCCGGGCTGCAGGCGAGCGGGCCGGCGGCCAGCCTGGGCGCGACGCTGTCGGCCGCCTTCGCCCTCACCTATCTGAATCCTCACGTCTACCTGGACACCGTCGTGCTGCTCGGCGGCCTGGGCGCGCGCCAGCTGCCTGAGCTGCGCGCGGCCTTCGCCGCCGGGGCGGCCGTCGCATCCGCGATGTGGTTCAGCCTGCTCGGCTTTGGCGCGGCGGCCGCAGCGCCCCGTCTACAAAGCCGCCACACCTGGCGGGTCATCGATGCGCTTGTCGCTTTGCTGATGGCCGGCCTGGGTTTACAACTGCTCCTGCAACCGCTTTAGGCGCCCCGCACATGAAGATCGTTGTCCTTGGCGCCGGCATCATCGGCATCGCCACCGCCTGGTATCTGCTCGACGAGGGTCACGAGGTCGTCGTCGTCGACCGCCAATCCGACGCTGCGCTGGAGACCAGCTTCGCCAACGGCGCGCAGATCTCGGTCAGCTTCTGCGAGCCCTGGGCGAATGCCGGCGCGCCCTTCAAGGTGGCCAAGTGGCTGCTGCGCGACGACTCGCCACTGCTGTTCCGCCCAACGCTGGACCCCAACCAGTGGCGCTGGGGCCTGGCCTTCCTGATGCAGTGCACGACCGCCGCCTTCGAGCGCAACGTCGAGGAGCTGGTGCAGCTGGGCCGCTACTCGCATGCCTCGCTGAAGGAATTGGTGGCGCAGACCGGCATCGAGTACTGCCGGCTGGAGCGCGGCATCCTGCATTTCTTCTCCAGCCAGGCCGATTACGACAACGGCGCGGCCGGCGCCGAGATCATGCGCCGCCACGGCGTGGACCGCCGCGTGCTGAACCGCGAGGAGGTGCTCAAGGTGGAGCCCGCGCTGGCCGGCTTCGGCGCCAACGTGTTTGGCGGCACCTTCACGCCCAGCGACGAGAGCGGCGACGCCAAGGTCTTCACGCAGAAGCTGGCGCAGTTGTGCGCGGCGCGTGGTGCGCAATTCCTGTACGAGCACGACGTGCTGGGCTTGCAGCGCGCCGGCGACGGCATCGAGGCCGTGCAGATCGCCCACACCCGCAGCGGCGAGCGTAAGGCGCTGAAGGCCGATGCCTTCGTGGCTGCGATGGGTTCCTACACGCCCGAGCTGCTGCAGCCGCTGGGCGAACACCTCAACATCTATCCCGCCAAGGGCTACTCGGCCACGCTGCGGCTGAAGAAGCCTGAAGCCGCCAGCGTCGTCAGCCTGCTGGACGACAGCCGCAAGATCGCCATCTCGCGCCTGGGCGACCACATCCGCATCGCCGGCACGGCCGAGCTGTCGGGCTTTGACCTGAGCCTGGATTCACCCACCGCCCGCGTGCGCTGCGCGGCGCTGGTGCGGCGCTACGAGGAACTCTTCCCCGGCGTGGCCGACACCAGCGAACCGAACTACTGGGCCGGCCTGCGCCCCAGCACGCCGACCAACATCCCCTACATCGGCCGCAGCCGCAAGGCGCGCAACCTGTGGATCAATGCCGGCCACGGCACGCTGGGCTGGACGCATGGCGCCGGCTCGGGCCGGGCGTTGGCCGAGCTGATGGCGGGCCGCAAGCCGGAGATGGCCTTCAGCTTCTACAACCCGGTCTGATCAGAGCGTCTTCAGCAGCGCCTCGACGTCCTTCTGCTGCGGGAACTTCGGCCCCAGCTTGGCCAGACTCTCCAGCTCGACCTTGGCCGCCGGCTTGTTGCCGGACTGGATGAGGATCTGCGCGAGGTTGAGCTTGTAGCTGGGCTGGTCCGGCTGGTCGGCGATGAGCTGGCGCTGCAAGCTGACGGCCTTGTCGAACTGCTTCTCGTTGGCCAGCACGGTGGCGTAGGTGTCGCGCAGCGCGCCGTCCTCAGACTTGAGCTTGAGGCCGCGCTCGGCCAGTTCGCGCGCGCCGGGCTTGCCGACCTTGCTGCGCAGCCAGGCGACGTTGTTGATCAGCGGGATGACGTCCGGGTGCTTCGCCAGCAAGGCCTCGTAGCGGGCCAGTGCGCCGTCGAAATCGCCGCGCGCCAGCGTCACGTCGGCGGCGGCGGTCGTGAAGGCGTTGTCGCGCGGATGGGCAGCCTGCCACTGGGTCTCGAAGGCCAGGGCCTCGTCGCGCTTCTTGGTGGACAGCAGCAGCGCGAACAGGCGCGGCGCGGCGTCGCCCGGGTCGGGGAGAGCGGCCGCCTTGCGCAGCAGCGCGAGGGCAGGCTCGGGGCGTTGGCGGCTCAGTTCGATATCGGCCTCGACGACGAGGGCGTAGGCCTCCTGCGGATACTTCTTCTGGCGCTCGCGCAGCGCGGCCACGGCCTCGTCCGTGCGGCCCTGGCGGATGGCGAGCTGGATCAGCAGGCGCTGGGCGATGACCGAGCCGGGTTCGGCCTCCAGCGCCCGCTTCACCTCGCGCTCGGCGCCGGCGTAGTCCTTGTCCATGAAGCGCAGTTGCGCCAGGCCCAGCCAACCGTGAGCGCGTGCTGGTGCCAGCGAGGTCAGGCGGGAGTAGGTCTTGCCGGCCTGCGCCTTGTCGCCCGAGGCGAGCTGGGTGCGCGCAAGGCGCTCCAACAGGTCGGGGTTGGTCGGCTGGGCGGCTGCCGCCTCCTGCGCGGCCTGCGCGGCTGCGGCCGTGTTGCCCAGGCGCAGTTGGTGGTCGATCAGCGCCAGGCGCAGGCCCGGCTCGTTGGGTTCCTCGCGCACGGCGGCGTTCAGCACCCCGGTTACGCGCTCGACCGGCGCACGCGTCTGCACCAGCAGTTCGGCCAGGGCCAGACGGGCCTGGGGCGAGCCCTTCTGGTTGGCGATGAAGTCTTCCAGGCGCTTGATGGCCGCGTCGCCGCGGTTGGCCTGCATGTCGATGGCAACCAGGCCCAGCACGGCGGGCAGGTAGCCGGCGTCGGCCTTGAGCGAGGCGTCGAAAGCGACCTGGGCGGCCGGCGTGTCCTTGCGCACCAGCTGGATGCGCCCGCGCAGCGCGCCCGGCACCGGGCTGTCCTTCATCTTGGGCGCGAGCTTGTCGAGCGCGACGAGGGCGCCGGCCAGGTCCTGGCGGCGCATCAGCGCGTTGACCACCATCAGGTCGTAGTTGCTGCCGCCGGTGTCCTTGGCGGCCAGCTCGCGCAGCTGGTTCAGGGCGGCGTCGGCCTTGGCGCGGCCGGCGCCACCTGGGAGCGCCGAGTCGCGTGCAATGGCGGTCAGCGCCAGCGCGGCCTGGGTCTTGGCGTCATCGGGCTGCAACCGGGCGGCGGCGCCGAAGGCCTGGTCCGCGGCCTCGAAATTGCCCTGCATCAGGTGGGCCTTGCCGGCCAGCAGCAGCGTCTCGGCGTCGGCCTTACCGCTTTCCAGCGCGGGGCGCAGCGTCTCCAGCGTCTTGGCCGGCGCGCGGCGCTGCAATTGCAGGCTGGCGAACTGGCGGCGCAGGCCGGGCTCCTCGGGCGCGAGCTTGAGGGCCTGGTTCAACAGGTTCTCGGCTTCGGCCAGCTCGCCCAGCTGCTGGTGGGCGCCCGATGCCAGGCGCAGCAGCGGCAGGTAGTTGGGCATGAGCTTGAGCAGCGGCAGCGCCAGCTCACGCGCCTTGGCCGCGTCGTTCTTGGCCAGCGCCAGTTGGGCCTGCAGGAAGCGGCCCTGCGGCTTCTTGGCCAGGCCTGGCGGCATGCCATCGACGAGCCGAGTGGCCGCGTCGAGATCCCGGCGGCCGAAGGCCAGGCGCACCAACAGCGAACGGGTCTCGTAGTTGTTCGCATCCAGCGCCAGCACCTGGGTCAGCAGCGGCTCGGCAACATCGACCTTGCCACGCGCCAAAAGCACCTCGGCCTTCAGCTGCAACGCCTTGAAGGCCTTGGGCGAGCGCGCCAGCAATTGGTCCAGCGCGACCAGCGCCTCGTCGGGGAAACCGGCGGCAAGCTTGACGCGCGCGCTGGCGATGACGGCACCTTCCGAATCCGGCGCCAGCTGCAGCGCTCGCCCGGACGCGGCCTTGGCCTCGGGCAGGTTGCCCTGGGCCAGGAAGGCCAGCGCCAGATGCTGCTGCAACGCGGACATGGCCGCAGGGTCGGCGAGGCTCAGGTCGGCGTAGTCGTTGATCAGCTTGCGCGACTGGCCCGACTGCAGCAGCGTCTGCGCCAGCAGCGGCGCCAGCACGTCGCGCGGCGCGCCCATGTCCCAGGCGCGGCGCAGTTCGATCTCGGCACCGGCCATGTCGCCGGCCTCCAGCAGCGCCTTGCCCAGCAGGTGGCGGCCGGTGGCGTTCTCGGGGTTCTTCTGGAGCAGGTTCTTCAGCTCGATGACGGCCCCAGCCGGGTCCTTCTCCTCGAAGCGCTTTTGCGCGGCGGCGAGCATGTCCTGCTCGGAGCGTTGGCCGCAGGCGGCCAGAGCGGCGACCAGCAGGATGGGGGCGAAATGGCGCGTCTTCATCGTGTCTCCAGAACAGGCGCGCGATTGTGTTCCCTAGAATGCGCGGCCCTTCTCAGGGCTGGCCCGAGGGCCGGCCAGATGACACAAATCGCGCCATGACTGCCGTACCCAGCTTTTGCGCCATCGACTTTGGCACGTCGAATTCCGCCGTAGCGGTGCCCGACGCCGCCGGCGCCATGCGCCTCATCGAGCTGGAGCCCGGCCAGCGCACCATGCCCACGGCCGTCTTCTACTTTGCCGAGGGCCGGCACGACGCCGACGGCCCGCCGCGCGCCTTCGGCCGCGCCGCCGTGGCGGCCTATGTCGACGGCCATGACGGCCGCCTGATGCGCTCCATGAAGAGCATCCTCGGCTCGCCTCTCATCGACCAGACCACCGATGTCGGCGGCGGCCGCGGCGCCAAGTACTCGGACATCGTTGCCGGCTACGTGAAACGTCTGCGCCGCGTGGCCGGCGAGCCAACACGTGCCGTGCTCGGCCGGCCGGTGTTCTTCGTCGACGGCGAGCCCGAGCGCGACGCGACGGCCCAGGCCCAGCTCGAAGCCTGCGCCCGCGCGGCGGGCTTCCGCGAGGTGCATTTCCAGTACGAACCCATCGCGGCGGCCTTTGACTTCGAGCAGCAGGCCACGCGCGAACAGACCGTGCTGGTGGCCGACATCGGCGGCGGCACCAGCGACTTCTCCGTCGTGCGCGTCGGCCCCGAGCGCATGGCCCGCCTGGCGCGGCGCGACGACATCCTGGCCAGCCACGGCGTGCACATCGCCGGCACCGACTTCGACCGCCACATCGAGCTGGCCGGCCTGCTGCAGGAGTTCGGCTACCGCTCCGTCGGCCCCACCGGCCGCGAGCTGCCCAGCGGCGTCTTCTTCGACCTGGCGACCTGGCACCTCATCAACACCTGCTACGCGCCGCTGCGCGTGGCCGAGTGGCGCGGCATGAAGAGCTGGTTCAACGACGTGCGCCAGCATGCGCGCCTGATGACGGTGCTGGAGGAGCGCCTGGGCCACGAGCTGGCCGCGCGCGCCGAGGGCGCCAAGATCGCCATCTCGGGCGGTGCGGACACGACGGTGGACCTGAGCCACGTCGAGGCCGGCCTGGTGCTGCCGCTCAGCGAGAAGACCGCCGTGGACGCGCTGCGCGCCGACCTGGACCGCATCATCGCCACCGCCCACGAGACGGTGGCGCTCGCCGGCCTGAAGGCCGATCAGATCGACGCGCTCTATTTCACCGGCGGCTCGACCGGGCTGCGGCTGCTGGTGGACGGCATGGCGGCGGGCTTCCCCGCTGCCGCGCGCGTCACCGGCGACCGTTTTGCGTCGGTCGCCACCGGTTTGGGCCTGCACGCCCAGCGCTTGTTCAGCTAGCCAACTGTTAGGCTGCTCGGCTCCGTATTTTCGAGCCGCGCCTCATGTTGAAAGCCCTCACCTGGGCCACCGCCGCCCTGGCCGCCACCGCGGTCCACGCTGCCGAACCCACGACCTACCAGCAACCCTCCGCCGAGATCCGCGCGGTGCTGGACGCGCCGGCCCTGCCGGGCCATTCACTGTCACCCGACCAGCGCACGCTGGCCAGCATCGGCCTGCGGCGCTACCGCAGCGTGGCCGAGCTGGCCCGGCCCACCCTGGGCCTGGCGGGCCTGCGCATCGACGCCGCCGCCAACAGCCCGCAGCTGACGACCAACATCGAGACGATCTCGCTGCGCGAACTGGCCAACCCCGGCGCCGCAGAGCGCCTGGTCAAGCTGCCGGCCGGCGGCAGCTTCTCGGCACTGCGCTGGTCGCCGGACAGCCGGCATTTCCTGCTGAACCGGCGCACCGCCCAGGCCGTCGAGCTGTGGCTGGGCGACGTGGCCACGGCCCAGATCCGCCAGATAAAGGGCGTCAAGCTCAACACCATTCTCGAAGCCTCCGTGGCCTGGGTCGCCGCTGACGAGATCATCGCGCTGACCGTGCCCGACAAGCGCGGCCCCGCGCCGGTGTTCGACGCGCCGAGCGGCCCCAGCATCCAAGAGTCCATGGGCCGCACATCACCCGAGCGGACGCGGCAGGACCTGCTCAAGAACAGCCAGGACGACGCGCTGTTCAGCCACTACGCCAGCTCGGCGCTGCGCCGCATCAAGCTGTCGACCGGCGCGTCGCAGGAGATCGGCACGCCGGGCCTGTACGGCAACATCGAGGTGGTCGGCACCCAGGGTCGGCTGATCACCGAACGCCTGATCCCGCCGTTCAGCTACCAGGTGACCTGGACCGACTTCGCCCGCCAGGTCGAGCTGCGCGATTTCAACGGCAAGCTGCTGCGCGACCTGGGCACCATCAAGCTCAAGGAGGGCGTACCGGTCGACGGCGTGATCACCGGCCCGCGCAACTTCTGGAGTTCTCCGCAGGCCGACGGCGCCGTCTACTGGGTCGAGGCACTGGACGGCGGCGACCAGCGCAACAAGGTGCCCTTCCGCGACAAGCTGATGCGCCTGGACCCGCCCTACCAGGGCGAGGCCAGGGAAGTGCACCGCAGCGTGGGCCGCCTGACCAGCCTGAACTTCGTCGAGGCCGGCGACCGTGCCATCGTGTCCGACTTCGACCGTGATCGCCTCTGGATCGCCGCCGACCTGATCGCCCTGGACGGCTCGGCCAAGCCGCAGCGCCTGCAGGACCGCTCGCTGCGCGACCGCTACGGCGACCCGGGCCAGCCGCTGACGCGCGTGCTGCCCAACGGCCGCGCCGTCGTGCGCGTGGACGGTGGCGACCGCCTGCTGCTGGCCGGTGCCGGCGCCAGCAAGGAGGGCGACCTGCCCTTCATCGACAGCTACAGCCTGAAGGACGGCAAGGCCACGCGCCTGTTTCGCTCGGGCCCGACGCACTACGAGCGTCCCATCACGCTTCTGGCCGATGGCCGACTGCTGACCAGCCGCGAAAGCGCCACCGAGCCGCCCAACCTGGTGCTGCGCAGCGGCACCGGCTTCGAGCAGATGCAGGCCCTGACCCGCAACGTCGACCCCGCACCGCAGCTGCGCGCGGTCAAGCGCGAGCTGGTCAAGTTCAAGCGTGCCGACGGCGTGGAGCTGTCGTTCTGGCTCTACCTGCCGCCCGACTTCCAGCCTGGCGAGCGCCGCCCCACGCTGGTCTGGGCCTACCCGCTGGAGTTCACCGACGCGTCCACGGCCGGCCAGGTCAGCGGCTCGGGCAGCCGCTTCGTCACGCTGGCGGGCACCAGCCCGGTCATGATGGCGCTGGACGGCTACGTCGTGCTGATGGACGCCACCATGCCCGTGGTGGGCGACCCCAAGACCGTCAACGACAGCTTCGTCGAGCAGATCACGGCCAACGCCAAGGCCATCATCGACAAGGCAGCGGAGCTGGGCGTCAGCGACCCGCAGCAGATGGTCGTCGGCGGCCACAGCTACGGCGCCTTCATGACGGCCAACCTGCTGGCCCACACCGACCTGTTCAAGGCCGGCATCGCCCGCAGCGGCGCCTACAACCGCTCGCTCACGCCGTTCGGCTTCCAGAGCGAGCGCCGCACCTACTGGGAGGCGCAGGACGTCTACTTGCGGCTGTCACCGTTCAACTACGCCGACAAGCTCAAGGAGCCCCTGCTGCTGATCCACGGCGAGAACGACGACAACCCGGGCACCTTCCCCATCCAGTCGGCGCGCTTCTACCAAGCGCTGGCCGGCACCGGCGGCCAGGTGCGCTACGTGGTGCTGCCGCATGAATCGCACGGCTACTCGGCGCGCGAATCCATCGGCCACACGCTATGGGAAATGAGCTCCTGGATGAAACGGCAGACCCGCGATCCGCGCGCGCCGCGCTGATCGCTCAGCGCCGCGGCGGCGGGCCGCGGCGGCGCTGCGGGGCAGGCCGGGGTGGCGCCTTCAGGGGGCGCGACACATCGGCCAGCATCAAGACTGCACTGACCAGGCCTTCGACAGCCGCTTCCAGGTCCGTCGGCGGCTCCAGCGACTCGATCTCTTCGAGCAGCGTGTCGGCGTCCTCGAGGTCGTCCGGGTCCAGGTGCAGGTAGAGCGCCGCCAGCGGCTCCAGCAGCGCCTCCTCGGGCAGCTTCATCAGCGCCGGGTGGGCGTCCAGCGCATGGGCAAAGCCGGCCACCCAGGGCAGCACGGTCTCGCTCGGGCTGGCGTCCTCGTCGAGCTCGAACACCCAGGGGTCGAACCACTGCCGGCCGACGATGGCGAGATTCAGCTCCTTGTGGCGGCGGCGCAGCAGCGCGATGAGCTCGTCGTTGATGCGCTGCGGCAGCGGCCGGCCCTCGCTGTCCAGCAGCGCAGGTAGCCAGCGCTCCAGCGGCACCATCTCGGGCTGCAGCAGCACGCCGCAGAGGTAGCCGTCGGCCATGCTGACGTCCAACGGCTCCAATGGCGCGGGCAGCGCGTCGAGCAGCGCCTGCAGGCGCTCCAGGTCGGCTTCGGACAGGGCTTGATCGGCGCGGTGCTGTGGTGCGGACATGAAGGGATTATCGATAGCGCTGCCTGTCCTTATCATCGCCGCGAAGCGACCGGGGCCTGCCGGGCGCAGCGGGGAGCGTAGATCGCTGATGAACTGTCGTAGCGTTGCCGTCATCGTCGACGCCTACTACCCCTATCACCGCGGCGTGATTTCCGGCGTGCTGGACGTGCTGGAGGCGCGCGGCGTGGCCACCACGCTTTATGTGGGCAAGGAGCTCGACACGCCGGATTGGGGCCGCGGGCTGGCCAATGTGCTCTACAGCCAGATCGACCCGGATCTGCACGACGGCACCCTGGTGCTGGCCTCGACGGTGGGCAAGTTCGTGTCGGACGCCGAACTGCTGCGGCGCCTCGCGCCGGTGTCGGCCAAGCCGCTGGTACTGATGGCGCGCGACGTGCCCGGCGTTCCGCGTGTCGTCGTGGACGACCGCGCGGGCATGCGGCAGGTGATGGACCACCTGATCAGCGCCTGCGGCCGTCGCCGTTTCGTGCTGATGAGCGGGTTGCGCGGGCACCCCGACTCCGAAACGCGCGAGCGCGCGGTGCGCGACGCACTGGCCGACCACGGCATCGAGCTGCGCGAGGACCACGTCGCCTACGGCGGCTTCTGGTCAGCAGATGCCCGCGACGGCATGCAGCGCATCGTCGACCGATCCCGCGACTTCGACGCCGTCGTGTGCCTCAACGACCCCATGGCGTTTGCCGTGATCGAAGTCCTGCAGCGTGCCGGCATCCGCGTGCCCGAGGACGTCGCCGTGACAGGCTTCGACGACACCGCGGACGCACAGTTCAACATCCCGCCGCTCACCACCGTGCGCCAGCCGCTGGAGAAAATCGGCCGCTGCGCCGCCGAGCACCTGCTGGACCTGGTGGAGGGCAAGGAGCACGCCACCGAGCGGGTCGTGCTGGGCACGGAACTGCAGGTGCGCAGGTCCTGCGGGGCGCCGGTGTCGCAGTGGCTCGGCGGCCTGATGGGCCGGGACGACGGCGAGGATCTGCGACCCGTCTCGCCGGTCGAGGCCGAGCTGCTGGACGCCGTGCGCAGCCCTGCCCAGGCGGCGGCGCTGCAGCACCAATGGGAGACCCGGCTGGCCGACGCGCTGGGCCGCGGCGACGACCCGCAGGCGCTGCGAAGAATGGTGGAGCAGGCAGCGGAGCGGGCCACACGCTCGCTCGACGGGGCCAGCCGCGACCGGCTGAACGGGCTGCTGGTGCAGATGTATCCCGTCTTCTCGGCGTTCGAGAACTTTGCCTATCGGCTCGGCCACTTCCACCAGCTGCGGCACGACCGCTTCGCCAGCGAGAACGTGGCCATGCTCGGCAGCCGCGAAGATCTGCTGTCGGTGCTGGACGGCTGCGCCTGGTACATCAAGAACCTGGGGCTGGCGAGGTACTTCCTGGCGACCTACGAGCCGACGGAGCCCGGCGCGACCCGACTGGCACGGCTGCGGCTGGCGTCATCGCCCGACATGCACGTGGACGACGACGCGCCCTATCCCGCGTCTCGGTTGCTGCCGGACAGCCTGGCCCACGAGCTGGCGAGCGGCCATCTCTTCGTCTACCCCCTGTGTTGTGCCGATAGCGAGTACGGCCTCATCCTCTTCGAGGCTCCGCGCGACTGGGACCTGGACCACGAAGGCTTCTCGGGCGCCCTCAGCGCCGCCCTGCATCAGCAGCACCAGCGCGCGGCCCTGGAGGCGCACGCGTCAGAACTGGAAGCGAAGGTGCACCGGCGCACCGAGCAGCTGGAACGGGAGGTCGACGTGCGGCGGCGCGCCGAACAAGCTTTGGACGACGCCAACCAGGAGCTGCGGCGCCTGGCCTTCATGGACGGCCTGACCGGCATCGCCAACCGGGCGGCGTTCCAGCAGGCGATCGGCGTGGAGGTGGCGCAGCACCAGCGCAGCGGGCAGCCGCTGGGTTTGATCCTGTGCGACGTGGACTTCTTCAAGCGCTACAACGACCGCTACGGGCACCTGCAGGGCGATGAATGCCTGAACCGCGTGGCCCAGGCCCTGCAAGGCGCGGCGCGCCGCCCGCGCGATGTCATTGCGCGCTACGGCGGCGAGGAGTTCGTGCTGCTGCTGCCCGAGACCGACGCGGCGGGGGTCCGCAAGGTGGCCAACGTCGTGCGCGACGCGGTAGCCCAGCTCGAGATCCCGCACGCGGACTCGGAAGCGTCTGCGCACGTCACGATCAGTCTCGGCGCCATCAGCGTCTGCCCCGCCGCGAGCACCACGAGCGGCATGCTGATCAACGCCGCGGATCAGGCGCTCTACCAGGCCAAGGCCAGCGGCAGGAACCAGGTCGTGATGGCTCCCGAGGAGTGAATATTGCCCACCCGGCGCCGGCCGCCACTCCTAAAGTGGCCTTCCCAACGACGCCCTCGACCTCGAGGGCTTGCAGACCCGGCAGCCCGCTGACCGGGTCTTTTTTTGCCCGCTGATCTGGTGAGATGCGGGTCGACTCCGTGTTTGATTCGGCTTTCGCGTGAAGGCTGTCGCACAGGTGGTAGGGCAACCATGCGCTCGACGCAGGCTTGGCCGCCATACTGAAAACATGCCCGTCGCCGACCTCGCGCTGCGCTTCGACCCCGGCGTCGTCGTGCTGTCCTACCTCACCGCTGCGTTCGCGTCCTTCGTGGCGCTGGACCTGGCGCAGCGGGTGCGCACGCCGGACGCCGCGAGTGCGCGCGCGTGGTGGATCGCCGGCTCGCTGTCCATGGGAAGCGGCATCTGGGCCATGCACTTCATCGGCATGCTGGCGCTGCGCCTGCCCTTCATGGTGGGCTACGACGCCGCCATCACGGGTTTGAGCTGGCTGGCCGCCGTGGCGGTGTCGGCCATCGCGCTGCGCGTGGCCGCGCTGGACGAACTGACGCCCAGGCGCCTGACGCTGGGCGCCGTCAGCATGGGCGCGGGCATCTGCGGCATGCACTACACCGGCATGGCCGCCCTGGTGCTGGCGCCCGGCATCCGCTGGGACTGGACCCTTGTGGCTGCTTCCGCCGCCGTCGCCACCGGCGCCGCTGCGGCCGCTCTCCTCATCTTCTTCATGCTGCGACGGCTGAGCGTCACCCAGGCCCGCTGGGGCCAGCTCGCGGCCGCCCTCGTCATGGGCGCCGCCGTGGCCGGCATGCACTACACCGGCATGGCCGCCGCCGGCATCGCCGAGGGCAGCGTCTGCCTCAGCGCCGATTCGCTGGGCGGCGACAACCTGACCGCGCTGGTGGCCGGCGCCACGCTGGCGCTGCTGCTGCTGACGCTGTTCACCTCCATGCTCGACGCCCGGCTGCGCCGCCGCGCCGGCGTGCTCAAGCAGTCCCTTCGCCAAGCAACGACCGAGCTGGCAGAACAGGCCTTGCGCGACCCGCTGACCGGCCTGGCCAACCGCCAGCTGCTGGACGACCGCATCAGCCACGCCATCGCGCGCAGCCAGCGCGACGGCGCGGGCGTGGCGCTGCTGATGCTCAACCTGGACGGCTTCAAGCCCGTCAACGATTCCTTTGGCCACGCCGCTGGCGACTCCGTGCTGCGCCAGGTGGCGAACCGGCTGCTGGCCCAGGCGCGCGGCCACGACACGCTGGCCCGCATCGGCGCAGACGAGTTCGTGCTGCTGATCGAAGGCGAGTCCGCTGAAGCCGTACTCGCCCAGATTTCCCAGCGCCTGCTGGACTCGCTGGCCGTGCCCATGTCGGTGAACCTGGGGGGTCAGGGACAGGTCAGCCAGATCAATCAGCTGCTGCGGCTGTCGGCCTCCATCGGCATCGCGCTACACAGCGGCCCACACATACCCAGTCGTGCGCTCATCGCCCAGGCGGACTCGGCGGCGCAAGCCGTCAAGCGCGGCGGCGGCAACGGCTTTGCCTTCTTCGAGGCCCACATGCAGGACGGCGTGCGCGACCAGCTCGAGCTGGCCCGCGACCTGCGCGCCGCGCTGGAGGACGGTGGCGCCGGCCTGAGCCTGCACTATCAACCCAAGGTGTCCGGCGACAACGCGCGCGTGCTCGGCGTCGAAGCGCTGGCGCGCTGGCAGCACCCGCGCCGCGGCAGCATCAGCCCCGGCACCTTCATCCCGGTGGCGGAGCGCTTCGGCATCATCATCGCTTTAGGCGACTGGGTCATCGACGAGGCCTGCCGGCAGATCGCCGAATGGCGCGACCAGGGCCTGAAGCTGCGTGTCGCCATCAACCTGTCGGTGCAGCAGCTGCGCCAGCCCGAGGCACTGCTGCAGCGGCTGCAGCAGGCGCTGCAGCGCCATCACCTGGACGCCTCGCAACTGAGTTGCGAGATCACCGAATCCGTCGCGATGGAAGACGCCGCCGCCACCGAGCGCACGTTGCAGCGCCTGGGCGCCCTGGGCGTGAGCCTGTCCATCGACGACTTCGGCACCGGCTATTCCAGCCTGTCCTATTTGCGGCGCCTGCCGGTGTCGCAGCTCAAGATCGACCGCAGCTTCATCCAGGACCTGGAGACCAGCGCCGACGCCCGCGCCATCGTCAAGGCCGTCATCGAACTGGCCCATGCACTGGGGCTGGAGGTGGTGGCCGAAGGCGTCGAGACCGAAGGCCAGGCCGAGGTCCTGCGCGCCAAGCGCTGCGACAAGCTGCAGGGCTTCTTCTTCGCACGGCCCATGCCGGCGGCGGCGCTGGCCGAGTGGGCCATGGGCCCGCAGGACCCGGACGCGCGGCTGGACTTCAGCGACTCGCTGTTCGCGGAAGCTCGCTAAACCGCCATGCGCTCCGGCGCGACGTAAAAGCGCCGGAACGCCTCGAAGTCCAGCGTGTCGGCCGCCTCGATGCGGGCCTGTTCGGCCAGCGAATCGGCCGCCATCTTCTCGAAGCGCTGCTGCAGCGCCTCGCTGAAAGGCAGGGCCAGCAGTTGCGCGCGGGTGGCGTCGCTCTGGCGGCGGATGAAGCCGACGTGGCTGTCGTCGAAGTCCTGGTCCATCACCGACAGCACGCGCGCCGACGGGCACAGCTCGGGCCGCTGCAGGCGCTCGGCCACGCGCCTGAGCGCGCTGCGGTAGGCGTTGCCGCCGTGGGCCGCGTCCAATGCCTCGGCATGCGCGGCGCAGCCGGCCAGGATCTCGCCGGCCCAGTCCTGCAGGCTGCGCTCGCCGCCCTGCCAGTGCTCCAGCTTCAGCCCCGGCTCGCGGCCGCGCGCGGCCACGCGGTGCTGGTTGCGCGCGTTGGCGGCGATCTCGTCGGGCGTGTCCTGGGGGCTCTGGCTGTGCAGGCAGTGCAGCAGGAAGGCGTCCAGCACGCGGATGGCGTCGGCGCCGATGCCGACGGGCTCGAAGGGGTCGAGGTCCATCAGCCGCACCTCGATGTATTCGACGCCGCGCTCGCGCAGCGCGTGCAGCGGCCGCTCGCCGGAGCGGATCACGCGCTTGGCGCGGATGGTGCTGTAGAACTCGTTCTCGATCTGCAGCAGGCTGGTGGAGAGCTGGTTGTAGTCGCCGCCGGGCGTCTGCACGCCGATGGCCTCATAGGCCGGATAGGGCCGGCTGAGCGCCTCCTGCAGCGACGCGGCGTAGCTCTCCAGGCAGTTGTAGGTCACGGCGATGCTGGACTGCGCATCGCTCTGGTAGCCCAGGCGCCCCATGCGCAACGAGGTGGCGTGCGGCAGGTAGAGGCTGTGGTCGGACAGGCGCTGCAGGCCGTGCTCGCGGCCGGCGACGAAGCTGTCGCACAGCGCCGGGCTGGCACCGAAGAGATACAGCAGCAGCCAGCCCTCGCGGCGGAAATTGCGGATGGCGCCGAAGTAGCCGTCGGTCGACACGCCGGGCAGCGACCAGTTGTAGTGGATGCCCGAGATGGTCTGCATGCGCCGGCCATAGCGCTGGCCCAGGCCCATGCGGTAGATGCTCTTGGCACGGCCGACATTGCTGCTGCCGTAGCGGCCCAGGGGAATGGTCTCGTCGGTCGGCAGGCCGCAGGGCATGGAGCTGACCCACAGGCGCTCGTCGGCCAGCGCGCGGTAGGTGGCCTGGTGGATCTCGGTGAGTTCGCGCAGGCAGTCTTCCACGCCGGCATGCACGCCGGTAATGAGTTCGACCTGGGACTCGCTGAAATCGGTGGTGATGTGCGGGTGGGTCAGCGCCGAGCCGAGGGCAATGGGGTGCGGCGTCAGCGCCAAGCCGCCGCCGGGCAGTGCGCGCAGGCTTTCCTTCTCGATGCCGCGGCGGATGCCGAGCAGAGGCTCTTTGTTGTTCATGGCGTCCTGGGACCGCTAGCTGGGCCAAGACGGTATCAGAACCGGGCTACAGCTGCCCCGGCGCGTCCATGTCGGCCTGACTGGGCCGCAGGTCATGTTCCCCGGCCTGGATGCCGTCGTGGTGGCTGAGGTAAAGCGACACGTCGTAGCGCTCCAGCCAGCCGACGGCGTTGAGGCGGTCCAGCACCGGGCCCTTGACCTCGGAGAACGCCAGCTTCAGGCCCTCGGCCGCCAGCGCCGCGTGCAGCTCCTGCAGCGCGGTCAGGCCAGACACGTCGATATGGTTGACGGGCGCCATCAGCAGCAGCACGCGGCGGGGTGCGCCGACGCTGGCGCGGTGCTCGCGCACATGGCCCAGCACCACGTCGACCAGGCCGCGCGCGTTGGTGAACACCAGGCTCTCGTCGATGCGCAGGCCAACCACCTCGGGCTGGCATTCCACGGCGTAGCGCGTCAGGTTGCGGTAGTGCTGGGTGCCCGGCAAGCGGCCGATGCGGGCCACATGGGGCCGAGCGGTGCGCTGGATCAGCAGCGCGATGGAGCCGACGACGCCGATGGCCAGCGCCGCGCCGACGCTCCACAGCAGCACGGTCGCCGTGACGACCGCCATCAGGAAGCCTTCGGCCCGCGCATAGCGCCAGGCCTCGGCATAGGGCCGCAGCGTGAAGCCGCCCAGCACGGCGACGATGATGACCGCCGCCAGCACGGGCTTGGGGCAGTGCGCCAGCGGCCCGGCCAGCAGCAGCATGGCCAGTGCCATGAAGGCGGCGACGAAGACCAGCGTCCAGCGGCTTTGCGAGCCGGCCTCGTGCAGCAGGATGCTGCGCGAGAAGCTGCCCGCCACCGGCATGCCGCCGCTGAGCGACGCGACGATGTTGGCCGCCGCCAGGCCGCGCAGCTCGGCGGCGGGCAGCAGCTTTTCGCCACGGCGCTGAGCGAGCGACTCCGACACCGCCAGGCTGGACACGAAGGCCATCAGCGCCACCAGTGCTGCCGCCGGCAGCAGGTGCAGCCACAGCGTCGCCTCCAGCCGGGGCAGACCCATCGGCAAGGCCAGCGACGGCAGCGCGCCGACCTGGGCCACGCCGTCGGCTGCGGGCGTGAAGGCCGACAGCGCCATCGCCGCCACCAGCAACAGCAGCGGCGCCAGGCGCGCCAGCAGCCGCGGGCCGCGGCGGCGCGACAGCAGCAACAGCGCCAGTGCCGCCACGCCCCAGGCCGCGCTGACCGGGCCGAAGCCGCCCTGCCCGGCCGACGCGAGCAAGTCGGGCAGCGTGAAGCCCACCGCCGCGCTGCCCAGGAGCACCGGCAGCTGGCCGGCCGCGATCGTCAAGGTGGCACCGGTCTCGAAGCCGCGCAGCGCCGGCACGGACAGCAGGCTGGACAGCGCGTCCAGCCGCAGCAGCGCCGCCGCCGCGAGCAACAGGCCCACCTCGGCGGCCAGCACGAGCGCGCCGTCGGCGGCAGACACACCGCCCGGAAGTCCGGCCAGCGCCTGCGCAATCATCAGCGCCAGCACCGCCACCGGCCCCAGCCCCAGCACCGGGCTGGAACCCAAAGCCGCGTAGGCCAGCAGCGGCAGCAGGCTGGCGTACAGGCCCACCTGCGGCGGCAGGCCGGCCAGCATCGCGTAGGCCAGGCTCTGCGGAATGAGCAACACGGCGACGACGGCGCCGGCCATCAGATCGGCGCGCCAGGTCGCCTTCATGGCCTCAACGGTCTACCTTGACGCCAGACAACTGGACGACGCGCGCCCACTTGGCCGTCTCGGCGGCGATCAGCGCAGCGAACTCGGGGCCGCCGCTGCCCTGCACGAGTAGGCCGCGCGCCGTCATGCGCTCGCGCACCGCCGGGATGGCCAGCGCGCTGACGCTGTCGCGCTGCAGCCGCGCGAGCTGCTCGGCGGGCTGGCTGCTGGGCGTGAACAGGCCGATCCAGGCGCTGGCCTCGTAGCCCTTCAGCGCCGGGCCGCCTGCCTCCTCCACCGTGGGCAGGTCGGGCATGCCGGGGCTGCGCCGCGAGCTGGTCACGGCCAGGGCCAGCAGCTTGCCGGCGCGGATCTGCGGCAGGGCCGAGGGCAGGGAGTCGAACATCAGGTCCATGTTGCCGGCGATGACGTCCTGCTGCGCCGAGGCCGCGCTGCGATAGGGGAAGTGCAGCATGTAGGTCTGCGTCAGGCGCTTGAACAGCTCGCCGGCCAGGTGGGTCGGGTTGCCGTTGCCGCTGGAGGCGATGTGCAGCCGGCCCGGCTGGTGGGTGGCGGCGTGCACGAGGTCGGGCAGGCGGCGCACGCCCAGCGCCTGCGCCACGGCAGGGTTCATGACCAGCACCAGCGGCACCGTCGCGACCAGGCTGATGGGCGAGAAATCCTTCACCGCGTCATAGGGCAGGCGGCGCGACAGCAGCGGGTTGATGGCATGCGTGCCGAGGCTGCCCATCAGCAGCGTGTGACCGTCGCTGGCACTAGCAACCTCGGCCGTGCCGATGTTGCCGTCAGCGCCGGGTCGGTTGTCGACGAGGACGGGCTGGCCGAGGCTCCTGTGCAGCTCGGGCGCCAGCAGCCGCGCGGCGATGTCGCTGGCGCCGCCTGCCGGGTAGGGCACGACGATGCGCAGCGGCTTGCTCGGCCAGGCCGGCTGGGCAGACGCGCCGGTGCTGGCCAGCCAGAGCATCAAGGCGCGGCGTTGCAAGAGCGCGCTCGTCATGCTGGGGGCCCTAGCAGCACGTTGAGCCGCACCTGGCCATGCATGCAGGCGGCGTCGAAGTCCTGCAGGATGGCCGCCAGCGTGTCGGCGTCGGGCGCCTCGACGGCGGCGATGCCGACGCCGCGGTTGCGACCCTCGGCCTTGGCCTTGTAGAGCACCATGTCGGCCCAGTTGACGGCCTGCTCCCAGTGCAGGCGCAGGCTGGCGCTGCCGGAACCCCCGAGAGGGAAGCTGGCGAAGCCGATGGATGCGGTGATGCGCAGCGCGCCCTCGGGCGTGTCTATGGGCGCGCCGCCGATGCCGTTCAGCACGCGCGCCGCCATCTGCGCCAGATCGGCGCTGGGCAGCTCGGGGGCGAAGACGAGGAACTCCTCGCCGCCCCAGCGCACGACGAGGTCGCTGTCGCGCACGGCGGCAAGGATGCGCCGGCCCACCTCGACGATGACGGCGTCGCCGGCCGCATGGCCGTGCTGGTCGTTGACGTTCTTGAAGTGGTCGATGTCGATCATCATCAGCGCGCCGCGGAAGCCCTCGGCGCCGGCCTGGCGGGCGCGCGGCTCCATGACGGCGAGGAAGTGGCGGCGGTTGGACAGGTCGGTCAACGGGTCGCGCTCGCTCTGCGCGCGCAACAGGTGCTGGTTGGCCGTGAGCCGCGCCTGGGCGCGACGCATGCGCAGCAGCGTGACGCCGATCAGCGCGATGGACAGCAGCAACAGCGCGCCGACTGCGGCGCCGACCTTCTGCGCCAGCCGGCCGTTCTCCAGCTGCTGGTCCTTCAGCTGGCCGTCGCGGGCCAGCAGGTCCAGGTCGCGCTGCTTGGCGGCGGTGTCGTATTTGCGGCGCAGCTCCTCCAGCGCGGCGGAGCGGTTGCGCTCGTTGGCGCGGGCGTTCAGCTCGCGCTCGCCGTGGAAGGCGGCCAGCGCCTCCTTGTGCTGGCCGGCCTCGGCCCAGGTGTCGCCCAGCTCGCGCAGCTCGCGGGCACGCGGCACGAACTCGGCCGGGTCGACGGCGATGTCGGCCACCCTGGCGAGCTCGTGGCGGGCGGCGTCGAACTGGCGCAGCTTGATGTGGGCGACGGCCAGGTTGTGGTGCAGGCCCCGCTCCTGCAGGCGGTCGCGGAAGCGCTGCAGCACCGGCAGCGCGCGCTGGCCGGTGGCCAGTGCTTCCTTCAGCAGGCCCAGGTGCATGTAGGAGTCGACGAGGTTGGAGCGCAGCTGGGCCGCGAGATGGGGCGCGTCGGCCTGCTCGGCGAGCTGGAGGCCGGCTTCCAGCGCGGTGCGTGCCGCGGCCACGTCCTTGGAGCGGCGCTCCACGACGGCCTCGTAGTTGCGCACGCGCGCGCCGGCCACGGGGTCGCCCTGGGCCTCGACCAAGGCGGCGCGGACCTCGGCGCGGGCGGCGTCGACCTGGTCCTGGAACTGCAGCATGACGGCGAGTTGCCCCAGGCTGAGGGCGATCAGGTGCTTGTCGCCGCCCGCGCGGGCGAGCGTCAGCGCGCGGCGCGCACCGGCCTCCGCGTCGACGAAGGCGCCCTGGGCACCCTGCTCGCGCACCTGCATGCGCAAGGCCTCCCAGGTGGCGCGGAAGTCGCAGCCCAGCTCGCGCACGGCGCGGGCCTCGTCGCCAGCCGGGCAGCGCTTCTCCAGGCCGGACAGCGCCCTTGCCGCCAACGTGCCCGCCGCCTTGCCCGCGCGCTCCTGGATGAGGGCGCGCAGCAGCCAGCTGCGGTCCACGCCGCCCTCGCGTGGCATCAGCTGCACGGCGACGGTGTCGGCCGCGTCGGCCTGCCCGGCGGCGAGCAGCACGCGACCGCGCGCGAACAGCCAGGCGGCCTCGCGCGCCGACGTGGCGTTGGCGGGCCAGCGCCTGTCCAGCTCGGCCAGCATGGCGCTGGGGTCGTCGTAGGCGCGCCGCGTGATGTTGGCCAGCAGCGTGTGATCCGCTGCCAGGTCATCGGCCGGCGCCGCGCCCGCCGTGGCGGCGAACAGGGCCAGGGCAAGCAGAGCGGCCTTCATGCGTTCGCCGCCGTGGCCGCGCTGGGGCCGCTGAGCGCCGTCAGGCCCACCAGGCCTTCGCTCCAGGCGGCCTCCAGGCGCGCGGTGAGTTGGGCCGCCCCAATGGCGTCGGTGGCATGGATGCGGTCGACGCCATAGGCCTTGTTGCGGCCATGGGCCTTGGCCAGGTACATGGCGGTGTCGACCAGGTCGATGGCGCGCTCCCACGGCAGGCGCAGGCCGTGCGGCGGCACCGGCAGGTTGACGAAGCCGATGGACGCGGTGACGGGGATGCGGCGGCCTTCGTGCAGCACCGGCTGGCCGCCGACGAGGTCGAGCATGCGCTGGGCGAGCTGGGGCGCGAACAGGCCCTCGCGGGTGCGGGCGACGATGAGGAACTCCTCGCCGCCCCAGCGCACGACGAGGTCGCCGTCGCGCACGGCCTGATGCAGGCGCCGCGCCATCTCGATGAGCACGGTGTCGCCGGCCGCATGGCCAAAGCCGTCGTTGATGCGCTTGAAGTGGTCGACGTCGATGAGGAAGAGGCTGGCCGTCAGGCCGTCGGGGCCGGCCAGGCTCTTGATGACGGCCTGGAAGTGGCGGCGGTTGGCCAGGCCGGTCAGCGGGTCGGTCTCGCTCTGGTTCTTCAGCGAGGCATTGCTTTGCACCAGCGCCTGGTTGGTGCGGCGCACGCGGCGGAAGGCCTGCCAGAGCAGGCCCAGCGACACCAGCACGCAGCCGCCCAGAGCGGCCCAGAGCGTGCCGGCGAGGTTGCGCTGGTGGACCTGCTCGGCCTTGAGCGCGTTGTCGCGGTTCAGCAGCTCGATGTCGCGGCCGCGCTGCTCGGCGTCCTGGCGCTCCTGGGCCTCGATGAGCAACTTGCGGGTCTCGTCGCGCAGCACGCGGTCGACCAGGCGGCGGTGCTCGCGCCAGGCGGCCACGGCGCCGCCCAGGTCGCCGGCGCGCTCCAGGTAATCCGCCAGCTCCTTCCAGCCGTCGGAGGCATAGGTGTAGGCGCCCTGCTGCTCGTCCAGCGTGATGGCGGCGCTCGCCTCGCGGCGGCCCTCGGCCACGCGGCCCAGCGCGATCTTGGCCAGGCCGATGTTGGAACGGGCCACGCTCTCGGCGCTGACGTTGCGCGTCGCGCGGGCCAGCGGCAGGGCCTGCTCGGCCAGCTCCAGCGCGCGCGCCGGGCGGCCCTGGCGCAGGTGGTAGTCGGCAAAGTTGGCCAGGCCCAGCGCGCGCACGGAGTCGGCACCAGCCGCCGCGGCCTGCTCCAGCGCGTCGGCGTTGGACTGCAGCGTGATGCTGGTGTCGCTGTCGTCTGCATGGACGATGCCGCGCGTCGCGTGCACGCGGTTCAGCGTCATCGGGTCGGGGTCCTTCAGCGCCTCGGCCAGGGCCTGGGCGGCGAGCTGGCGGGCGCGGGCCGGCGTGTCGGCGCGCAACGTCGTGAAGGCGAGGTCGGCCAACGACAGCGCGACGCGCCAGCCCTGGCCGATCTGCTGGGCGAGCCGCAGCGCCATGTGACCCTCGGTCAGCGCGGTGTCCAGCTCGCCAGAGTCGCCGCTGACGGCGGCGAACAGGCCGTGGTGGCGCCAGCGGAAGACCGGGCCGGCCGCATTGAGCTGGGCGGCGTCGATGCCGGTCAGCAGCTTGCGGGCCTCACGCAGGTCGCCCTGCGAGCGCAGGTATTCGGCGCCGATGCTGGCCGCCGCGACGCGGGCGTCGGCCTGCCGCTCGCCGACCGGCCAGTCACGCAGCTGCTGGGCAAGCTTGTCGCTCAGCACGCGGTCGCGGGCCATGGCGGCAAGCAGGCCGCGCAGGGCCAGGACATCGACGCGCGCCGGGCTTGCGGCGGGCAGGGCCTTGGCACGCTCGCGCAGCTCCTGCTCGTAGACGGCCGGCTTGGCGCGCGCGGCGCGCTCGATGCGGTCCAGGTCGCGCGCCAGGCTCGTATCGACGGCGGCCGAGGCCGCCG
>NZ_JBGCUM010000056.1:0-29207 GCF_054177665.1 Roseateles sp. P5_E8
GCGCACTTCAAGAGCTGACTCCGCACGGTTGTTTGAGCAGAGCGTAGCGGCGCGAGTTCCGGGCGGGGCCTCAAGGCTTGAGTACCGCAGGGGACCCGAAGCGCAGCGCAGGGCGGGGCGGTCGGGGGGAGCTCTTTGGTTACTTTCTGGCGGACCAGAAAGTGACTCGCCCGCCGGGGCGAAATCCCGGCATGTGCTTATGCGTCAAGCAAGAGCGGCAAAAACAACCCTCACAACGTCGTACTCCGCTTCCTCGCCATCGGCGGGTTCTTGCCAAAGTACTTCGCGATGCCAGACGCCAGTGCGTCCACCAGTTGATCCTGATAAGCCGGGTCACGCAGCTTCTTCTCCTCCTCCGGGTTGGAGATGAAGGCCGTCTCGACCAGGATGCTTGGGATGTCCGGCGCCTTCAGCACCGCAAAGCCGGCCTGCTCGACCTTGACCTTGTGCAGCTTGCCGATGCGGCCGATCTGCCCCAGCACTTCACTGCCGAGCTTGAGGCTGTCCTTGATCTGGGCCGTGGTGCTCATGTCCAGCAGGGCGCGCAGCACGTTGGCGTCCTTGGTGGCCGCGCCGACGTTGACGCCGCCCACCATGTCGGCCGCGTTCTCCTTGTTGGCCATCCAGCGCGCAGCGGCGCTGGTGGCTGCGCCGTCGCTGAGCACGAACACCGAGGCGCCGCGCGCCTGCGGCGTGAAGAAGGCGTCGGCGTGGATGGAGACGAACAGGTCGGCCTGCACGCGCCTGGCCTTGCGCACGCGATCGTGCAGCGGCACGAAGAAATCGGCGTCGCGCGTCATCAGCACGCGGATGTTGGGGTTGGACTGCAGGCGCTCGCGCAGCTTCAGCCCCACGGCCAGCACGACGTCCTTCTCGCGCAGGCCCGAGGGGCCGACGGCACCGGGGTCCTCGCCGCCATGGCCGGGGTCCAGCGCGATGACGATGAGGCTGTCCATCGCGGCAGCAGCCGGTGGCTTGGGTTCGGGCGCCGGGGCCGGCTTGGGCGCGGCAGCGACGACGGGGGGCTGTGGGGGTGCAACGGGAGGCACAGCTTGCGGGGCAGGGCGCTCGATCTTCTGGATCAGCTCCTCCAACGCGTCGTTGACGGCACTGGCCGCCGCTTCGGCACGGCGCGCGGCGGCGGGCGGCTTGTCGTGTTCCTTCACCAGGGCGACCAGCGGGTCGGCCTCGACCTTGGGGTGCAGGTCCAGCACCAGGCGGTACTTGTAGGCGGCCACCGGCGCCAGCGTGAAGACCTGCGGCGCGGCGGGTTGCTTCAGGTCCAGCACGAGGCGCACGACGGTGGGCGTGTTCTGGCCCACGCGCACGCCGGCGATGTAGGGGTCGTCGGCCTTGACCTTGCCGATCAGCTCGCGCAGGCCCGGGCTCAGCGTCAGGCCGTCGATGTCGATGACGAGGCGGTGCGGCGAGTCGACGAGGAAGTGCTTGGCCACCAGCGGCTGGTCGGACTCGATGGTCACCCGCGTGTAGTCGGCGGCGGGCCAGACGCGCACGGCGACGATGCTGGTCTGGCTGCCTGCTGCCAGCGTCGTTGGCGCCTTGAGCAGCAGCGCGAGGAAGCCGAGGGAAGCGCGGCGCCTCATGCCTTCAGCGCCTCGACGAGCCGGGTATGGCCCACCACGCGCACGCGGCGGCTGTCGTCGGGCATCAGCTCGATGAAGACCTGCAGGTCGGCCGGCGGCAACTGGCCGGCGGCCTTCTCGGGCCATTCGCAGAGCTTGAGGCCGGGTGCGGCGAAGACGTCGCGAAAGCCGGCGTCCTCCCATTCGCGCGGGTCACCGAAACGGTAGAAGTCGAAGTGGCTGGCCGTGCCTGCGCCGGGCAACTCATAACTCTCCATCACGGCGTAGCTTGGGCTCTTGATGCGGCCTTCCACGCCCAGCGCGCGCAGCAGCAGGCGCGTGAAGGTCGTTTTGCCGGCGCCAAGCGGCCCATGCAGCTCGATGAGCGCGTTGGGGGAGGGGAGCAAGGCTACCGCGAGCTTTTCAGCGGAGGCTTGAGCCGCGGCCTCGTCGGGCCACAGCAGTTCGGTTTCTAGAATCGGCGACAAATGCAAGAGGTCCCGTCCACTGTCGATGCCACCGCGCTACTGGAGAGTTTGCGGGGCTGGGCTCGTGAGCTTGGATTCTCACAGATCGCCGTGGCCGATGTAGACCTCAGCAGCGCCGAGCCCGGCCTGCAAGCCTGGCTGGACGCCGGCCACCACGGCCGCATGCACTACATGGCCGCACACGGCCTGAAGCGCGCGCGGCCGGCCGAGCTGGTGCCGGGCACGCTGCGGGTCGTCACCGCGCGCATGGACTATCTGCCGCAGGCGACCGAACCGGGCTGGCAGGCGGTCGAATGGGCTGGCCTCGCCGAGCCGACGCAGGCCCAGATCTCCATCTACGCCCGGGGCCGCGACTATCACAAGGTGTTGCGCCAGCGCCTGCAAAAGCTCGCCGAGAAGCTGGAGGCCGAGGTCGGCCCGCTCGGCTACCGCGTGTTCACCGATTCGGCGCCGGTGCTGGAGGTGGAACTGGCGGCACGCTCGGGCCTGGGCTGGCGCGGCAAGCACACGCTGACGCTGCACCGCGAGGCCGGCTCGATGTTCTTCCTCGGCGAGCTGTTCATCGACCTGGCCTTGCCGCTGACCGAGGCCGTCAGCGCGCACTGCGGCGAATGCAGCGCCTGCATAGACGTCTGCCCCACGGCCGCCATCACCGCCCCCTACCGCGTCGACGCGCGCCGCTGCATCTCCTACCTGACCATCGAGCACGACGGCCCCATCCCGGTGGAGCTGCGCTCGGCTGTAGGCAACCGCGTCTACGGCTGCGACGACTGCCAGCTCGCCTGCCCGTGGAACAAGTTCGCGCAGCCGGCCGTGCTGGCCGACTTCGACGTGCGCCCCGGCATGGCGGGCGAGCCCATCGCCGCGCTGCTGGGCTGGGACGAGGCCGAATTCCTGCGTCGCACTGAAGGCTCGGCCATCCGCCGCATCGGCTTTGCGCGCTGGCAGCGCAACCTGGCCGTGGCCGCCGGCAATGCGCTGAGGGTGAGTGACGACGGGACGCTGCGCGCCGCGCTGCATCGCGCGGAGGAGGGCGCCGACGAGCTGGTGCGCGAGCACATTGCCTGGGCGCTGGCCTGAGCGCAGCGGCAACGGGTGGGCGCAACCGACGCACGCCCAGGTTGAAGTCCTACAGACCCAGTCAACGACCGGTGCATCTCCTGCGCTATCGTGACAACCTCGTTGTTGGAGCCCCTTGCATGCCCTTGCTTCGCCCTGCCTTGCTGATGACTCTTGCCGCCGCTCTGGCCACACCTGCGCTGGCGGTGCGCTACGAAGGCCAGGAGTTCGCCGACACGCAGCAGGTCGCAGGCAGCACGCTGGTGCTGAACGGCACCGGCAAGCGCCAGTCGGCGGGCTTCAAGCTCTACCTGGCCGCGCTTTACCTGCCGCAGAAGGCCTCTTCGCCCGAGGCCATCTATGCCCAGAACGGCCCCAAGCGGCTGGAGATGCGCATCGTCATCCCGCTGGTGAAGGACGTGTCCACGCAGGAGTTCGTCAAGGCCATCAACAAGGGCGTCAGCCGCAACTCCACCGAGGCCGAGAAGGCCGCGGTCGACGAGCGCGTGAAGCAGTTCAACGCGGCCATCAGCGAGGTCGACCGCGTGAAGAAGGGCGATCTGCTCGTCATCGACTACCTGCCCGCCCAGGGCACGGTGCTGAGCGTCAACGGCAAGGTCTACGGCAAGCCCATCGAGGGCCAGGACTTCTACGCCGCCTTCCTCAAGGTCTTCATCGGCGAGCACAACAGCGACGCCAGGTTGCGCGCCGGGCTGCTGGGTCAGCCGGGCTAGTATTGAGCGGCAATAAAACATCGGAGACAGACCCCATGCAACGTCGCTTCATCCTCCAAGCCGCCACCTTGAGCGGTCTCGGCCCGCTCGCCCAACTCGCCTGGGCCCAGGGTGCCTACCCGAACAAGACCGTGCGCCTGATCGTGCCCTTTGCGCCCGGTGGCACGACGGACATCATTGCCCGCATCGTCTCCGAGCGCATGACCACGCTGCTGGGCCAGACCATGGTGGTGGACAACAAGGCCGGCGGCGGCGGCACGGTGGGCGCGACCGAGATCGCCCGCGCCGCGCCGGACGGCTACACGCTGGGCGTGGCCACGGTGTCGACGACGGCGGCCAACCCCGCCATCAACCCCAAGATCGCCTACAACCCGCTGACCGACTTCACGCCCATCATCAACGTCGCGGCCACGCCCAACGTGATCGCCGTGCACCCGAGCTTTCCGGCGCGCGACTACAAGGGCTTCGTCGCTGAACTCAAGAAGAACCCCGCCAAGCACAGCTACGCGACCTCGGGCACGGGCGGCATTGGCCACCTGCAGATGGAGCTGTACAAGACGCTGGCCGGCGTCTTCGTGCTGCACATCCCCTACCGCGGCGCGGGCCCGGCGCTGAACGACACGGTGGCCGGCCAGGTGCCGATGATCTTTGACAACCTGCCCTCGGCGCTGCCCTTCATCAAGGACGGTCGCCTGATTCCCATCGTTGTCGCCGCACCGCAGCGCGTGGCCTCGCTGCCGAACGTGCCGACCTTCAAGGAGGTTGGACTGGAGCCCGTCAACCGCATGGCCTACTACGGCATCCACGGTCCCAAGGGCCTGCCTAAGGACGTCATCGACAGGATCCATGCTGCGGTGAAGAAGGCCGTCGAGATTCCCGAAGTGAAGAAGCGCATCGAGGACACCGGCTCGCTGATCGTCGCCAACACGCCAGAGCAATTCGCGGCTCAGATCGCTGCGGAGCTGGAGGTCTACAAGAAGGTCGTCGCCCAGCAGAAACTGAAACTTGATTGACCCTGGCATCGAGTCCTTCATAGAGGCGCTCTGGCTGGAAGACGGCCTGAGCGCCAACACGCAGGCGGCCTATCGGCGTGACCTGACGGCGCTGGCAGCGCTGATCTCGCCTCGCTTGCTCGACAGCTGTACTGAACTCGATCTGCTCGAACTTGCCGTGGCCAAGGCGGGCGGCAAGTCGAGCAGCGCCAACCGGCGCCTGTCGGCCATCAAGCGTTACTTCCGCTGGGCGCTGCGCGAAGGCCGCCTGGCGGCTGACCCGACGCTGAAGCTGACCGCCGCCAAGGCCGGACACCGCAACATCAAGCTGCTCAGCGAGGCGCAGGTGAGCGCCTTGCTCGCCGCGCCGGACGTCAACACGCCGCTCGGCCTGCGCGACCGCGCGATGCTGGAGCTGATGTACGCCAGCGGCCTGCGCGTGTCCGAACTCGTCACGCTCAAGGGCGCGCACGTCGCCTTCAAGGACGCCGTCCTGCATGTGACCGGCAAGGGCGGCAAGGCCCGCCTCGTGCCCTTCGGTGAGCATGCGGCGGACTGGATGGCGCGCTACCTGCGTGAGGCCCGCGCCGAGATCCTGGCCGGCCAAAGCAGCGACGACCTCTTCGTCACCGCACGCGGCGCCGGCATGACCCGGCAGATGTTCTGGACCCTGATCAAGCGACACGCGCTGGTGGCCGGCATCACGGTTCCGCTGTCGCCGCACACGCTGCGCCACGCCTTCGCCACGCACCTGCTCAACCATGGTGCGGACCTGCGCGCCGTGCAGCTGCTTTTGGGGCATGCCGACCTGTCGACGACGCAGATCTACACCCATGTGGCGCGTGAGCGCCTCAAGGCCTTGCACGCCACGCACCACCCGCGAGGCTGAGACAAAGAGCCTCGCGAAGCCGCCGCCGCGTACCACGCGGGCTTCGAAAGTTTCATTGGTTTCAAACCTGTCGGCGGGCGGCAACAACGGGGGCGCGAGGCGGTGCGGCGAGAGGCAAACTCCGCCGCCATCGCACCTCACCAAGGAAACCCCATGCACGCCACCCGCCTGCTGCCGACCGCTCTCGCCGCCCTCAGCCTCTTCAGCTCCGCCGCCGCCCTGGCCCAGGAAGCCAGCAGCCTGGAGCGCGTCACCGTCGTCGGTTCACGCAAGACACTGCCCGCCGCGTCCAGCACCGACACGCTGGTCCCCGTCGACATCTATTCGATGAACAAGGTGGCCGAGGGCGGTGGGCAGTTCGACCTGGCGCAGACGCTGCAATACCTGTCCCCGTCGTTCAACTCGACGCGCCAGACCGGCGCCGACGGCGCCGACCTGATCGACTCCGCCGCGCTGCGCGGCCTGGGCTCGGACCAGACCCTGGTGCTCGTCAACGGCAAGCGCCGCCACACGGTGTCCCTGGTCAACATCTTCGGCGCGCGCAACCGCGGCACGACGGGCACGGACATGAACTCCATGCCGCTGCTGGCCATCGACAACGTGCAGGTGCTGCGCGACGGCGCGGCGGCCCAATACGGCTCCGACGCCATCGCCGGCGTCATCAACATCCAGCTGAAGAAGAAGGCCGGCTGCGAGGCCGTGGCCGGCTACGGCCAGTACTCGGCTGGCGACGGCAAGAACTACCTCGCCTCGGCCTATTGCGGCATCAAGCTGGGCGACGGCTCGCTGGGTATCACCGGCGAATGGCAGGACCGCGGCCRCTCCAACCGCGCCGACCCCGGCAGCCTGCGCACCATCGGCGACACGAAGGTCGAGAACAAGACGGTCTACCTGAACGGCGAGTTCCCCATCGCCGGCGACAGCAAGTTCTACGTGACCGCCGGCGCGCAGAACCGCGCCGCCTCATCTGGCGCCTGGGCGCGCGAGGGCGTGGGCTCGGAAGACATTCCCAGCCGCAACTCCGCTGCGATGTACCCCGATGGCTATGTGCCCTTCATCGACGGCAAGATCGAGGACCGCTACCTCATCGTCGGCTGGAAGTCGTCCATCGCGGGTTGGGACACCGACCTGTCGCAGACCTACGGCTCCAACAAGCTGCGCTACAACATCAACCACACGATGAACGCCTCCATCGCCAACAAGGATCTGTTGGCGGGCGGCAAAGGCATCAGCCCGACGAGCTTTGATGCCGGCGGCTTCGGCTTCAGCCAGGCGACGACCAACTTCGACGTCAGCCGCTTCTTCCCCGACCTGCTCGGCGGCAGCAACATCGCCTTCGGTGCCGAGTACCGCAAGGAGAAATACAACATCGTCGCCGGCGAGCTGGGCTCCTATGTCGACGCCGACGGCGTAGGCTTTGGCGGCAATGCCGGCAGCCAGGGCTTCCCGGGCTTCTTCCCGTCCGACGCGACGAACCGCAGCCGCAACAGCCAGGCCCTTTATCTCGACTGGGAAGCCAGCCTGACGCCCAGCCTGACGCTGGACGCGGCCGTGCGCGGCGAGCGCTACAGCGACTTCGGCTCGACGACGACGGCCAAGCTCTCTGGCAGCTACAAGCTCAGCAAGGAGCTGCTGCTGCGCGGCTCCGCCAGCACTGGTTTCCGCGCGCCCAGCCTGCAACAGCTCTACTTCTCGTCCACCTTCACCGACTTCATTGCCGGCCAGCCGCTGGACGTGGTGCTGGCCCCCAACGGCAGCACCGTCGCCAACGCCGCCGGCGTCCCGTCGCTGAAGCAGGAGAAGTCCAAGAACTTCACGGCCGGCTTCACGTTCAAGCCCAGCGTCGACACGGCCTTCACGGCCGACCTCTACGAGATCAAGATCAAGGACCGCATCGTGCTGTCGGGCCGCTTCGATGCCGATAACTACCCGGCGCTCGGCACCATCCTGCAAGGCCTGGGCGTGGGTCAGGCGCAGTTCTTCGTCAATTCGGTCAACACGCGCACCCGCGGCCTGGACCTGACGGCCTCCAACCGCAGCAAGCTCGGCACGGGTCAACTCGCGACCTTCCTGGCGCTGAACATCAGCCGCACAACGGTGACGGGCGTCAACGCACCGGCTGCACTGAAGGGCTTTGAAGACGTGCTGCTGTCCGAGCGCGAGCGCTTCTTCCTCGAGCAGGGCGGCCCGCGTGCCAAGGCCACGCTGGGCTTCGAGTACAGCCAGGGCGCCTGGACGGGTGAGGCCAAGGTCGTTCACTTCGGCAGCCAGACCCAGGGCAGCTTCGAGGACGGCTTGCATCTGCACTACAAGCCCAAGACCTCGATGGATCTGGGCGTGACCTGGCAGGCGACGCCGGCACTGAAGCTGAGCATGGGCGGCAACAACGTCTTCAATGTGAAGCCGACCCGCCAGGACCCGGACCAGACCGACAACGGCTTCTACTACGACAGCGTGCAGTTCGGCCTGAACGGCGCGTCCTACTTCGCGCGGGCGCACTACCGGTTCTAAGGAGCCTGCGCGGCGGCGGGCGTGGCCCGCGCCGGGGCGGTTGCGGGGGCAGGCAAGGCGCCGGCGAGGCAGTGGGGCGGGCCCCACCACGAGCCGGCAACGCCGAATGCCCCTGCAAATCGCCCCGGCCCTCCGGGTTGAGCCTGGCGGGCGCGCATGCGTTGTTGCTCGTCGTTGCGGGTATCGACCCGCTGCCTCCTCGCGTCTAGCCTGCGCCCCCGCCAGGCTCAACGCGGGCCACGCCCGCCGCCGCGCAGGCTCCTGGACAATCCGGGCGGATGGACCACAGCTTCCTCTCCGCCCTGATCCTGCTGCTGCTGGTGCTCGACCCGCTCGGCAGCCTGCCCGTCTTCATCCCCATCATGCGTGCGGTGCCCAAAGAGCGCCGCACGCGCGTGGCACTGCGCGAGGTGGGCATCGCCTTCTGCGTGCTGTTCGCCTTCATGTTCCTGGGCGAAGGCTTTCTGCGCGTGATGCACCTGTCGGAGCGCTCGCTGGAAGTGGCCGGCGGCGTCATCCTGATGATCATCGCCATCCGCATGATCTTCGGCAGCTCGGGCGAGTCTGCCTACGGGCTGGAGCCGGGCAAGGAGCCGCTGATCTTCCCGCTCGCCGTGCCGCTGCTGGCCGGGCCGTCGGCCATGGCCACGGTGCTGCTGCTGGCATCCCGCCAGCCTGACCGCATCTACGAGTGGATAGGCGCGCTCAGCGCAGCGCTGCTGGTGTCGGGCGTCGTGCTGGTGATGGCCGACCGCATCCGCAAGCTGCTGGGCGATTCGGTCGTGTCGGCCATCGAGAAGCTGATGGGCCTGGTGCTGACCGCCATTGCAGTTGAAATGGTGCTGGCCGGCCTGAAGCGCTACTTCATCGGCGGGCTCTGAAGCCCGCCGACGCGGGCATCACTTGCCCTTGAGCTTGGCTTCCTTGCCCTTGGGCAGCACCGCCGTCATCGGCGGCACAGGGCGGTCAGAGCCTGCCGCTGCCTTGATGGGCGCGCTGTCCTTCTTGGGCTTCTTCGTCATCTTGTTGCCGCGTTGTTCATTGTTTGCCATGAGTCCTCCGTGCAAGGGGATAAAAAGGGAAGGTCAGACTATGCCTCAGCGTCGTACCTGGCCTTGGTTGCCGATGCGTCCCATTGCCCGGCCGTGACGTCGTAGCGCTTGCAATCCATGTCGTACCAACGGCCGTTGCCGACAAAGCGCATGCCGATCTTCTCCATGACGGCAGAGGAGGCCTGGTTCTCGGGCTGGCAGACGGCGCAGATCAACTCCGGCCGCAGCGTTCTGAACGCCCAGCCCACCATGTGCCGCGCGGCCTCGCTGGCATAGCCCTGGCCCCAGGCGTCCTGGCGCAGCCGCCAGCCGGTTTCCAGCGGGCCGGCCGGGTCGCGGTTGAGGTGCTGGATGCAGCCGGTGCCGATCAGGTCGCCATCGTCCTGTTTGATGAAGGCCCACCAGGAGTAGCCGAACTCGGCCCAGCGCAGCTTGACGCGGTCGATCATGGACTGCGTGTCCTCGGGCGAGTCCGGCCGGCCGGTGATGTAGCGCATGACGACCGGGTCGCTGTTCAGGCGGTACAGCGCGTCGAAATGACGGTCGTCCAGCGGCTCAAGCCGCAGCCGGGGGGTGGTCAGCAAGGTCATGGCGGCATTTTGAAACCGGCCGCTCTCACGATTCGAAAGTCACTTTTCAAATTACGAAATGTGAGCTTGCTGCACTGCCACAAGATTTCTCATTATGGTGAATTGCTTTTTGTTATTTGAAATATTGCAATCAAGTCATTGTTTTTAAAAGAGAAAGTTTTTTGTCTTATATAAGACTTGTTGGCCCGCAAGGAGCAGCCCGAGGACTAGTCTTGCGACATCGGTTTTCAATGTTTTSCAAGGAGCTTCCATGACCCGCCTGACCCGTGACCAACAGATTGCCGCCATCGAAAAAGACTGGGCCGAGAACCCCCGCTGGAAGGGCATCACCCGCGGCTACAGCGCCGCCGACGTCGTGCGCCTGCGCGGCTCCATCGAGATCCAGCACACGCTGGCCAAGCGCGGCGCTGAGAAGCTCTGGGGCCTGGTGAACACCGAGCCCTTCGTCAACGCTTTAGGCGCGCTGACCGGCAACCAGGCCATGCAGCAGGTCAAGGCCGGCCTGAAGGCCATCTACCTGTCGGGCTGGCAGGTGGCCGGCGACGCCAACAGCAACGGCGAGATGTACCCCGACCAGTCGCTGTACTCGGTGGACTCGGTGCCCAAGGTCGTCAAGAAGATCAATGCCACCTTCCAGCGCGCCGACCAGATCCAGTGGAGCGAAGGCAAGGACGACATCGACTTCTTCGCCCCCATCGTTGCCGACGCGGAAGCCGGTTTCGGCGGCGTGCTGAACGCCTTCGAGCTGATGAAGGCCATGATCGAAGCGGGTGCCGCAGGCGTTCACTTCGAGGATCAGCTGGCCAGCGCCAAGAAGTGCGGCCACATGGGCGGCAAGGTGCTGGTGCCCACCCGTGAAGCCGTTGCCAAGCTCGTCGCCGCCCGCCTGGCCGCCGACGTGATGGGCACGCCCACGCTGCTGGTGGCCCGCACCGACGCCGAAGCCGGCGACCTCGTCACCGCCGACATCGACGAGAACGACAAGCCCTTCTGCACCGGCGAGCGCACGGTGGAAGGCTTCTACCGCACGAAGAACGGCCTGGACCAGGCCATCAGCCGCGGCCTGGCCTACGCGCCCTATGCCGACCTGATCTGGTGCGAGACCGGCAAGCCCGACCTGGCCTTCGCCAAGGCCTTCGCCGACGCCATCCACGCCAAGTTCCCCGGCAAGCTGCTGGCCTACAACTGCTCGCCGTCCTTCAACTGGAAGAAGAACCTCGACGACGCGACCATCGCCAAGTTCCAGCGCGAGCTGGGCGCTTTAGGCTACAAGTTCCAGTTCATCACGCTGGCCGGCTTCCACAGCCTGAACTACTCGATGTTCGAGCTGGCCCATGGCTATGCCCGCCACCAGATGAGCGCCTTCGTCGAGCTGCAGGAGAAGGAATTCGCCGCTGCCGAGAAGGGCTTCACCGCCGTGAAGCACCAGCGCGAAGTCGGCACCGGCTACTTCGACGCCGTCACCACCACCATTGAAGCCAACGCCTCCACCGCGGCGCTGAAAGGCTCGACCGAAGACGAACAGTTCTTCGACGCCAAGCACGGTTGATCCCGCGCACGATTCCCTCCGTCAACCTCAACTCCTGACGGTTTCACAGCCCGCTCTAGCGGGCTTTTTTGCGTCTTGTCATGGTCGCGTCATACTTTCTTCAAACACTCGTGGCCATGAACAACACAACAACAAATACAAGGTTCAGTCTCACCACCCGCATCGGTGGCTGGTGGGCGCAGCGGCGCGAGGGCAGCGAGGCGGCCGCACTGCGCAAGCGCTGCCCGCCGGCCACGCTGGCGGCCGAGCAGATCCCGCCCGCCGTCCGCAGCGCCTGGGCACACCATGCGCCGGAAGAATTCCCCGGCCTGGCCATCAGCGAAGGTGCCTGGCTGCGCTGCTCGCTGGGCCTGGCGCAGTTCTTCGAAGCCTGCCGGCTGCAGCGCGAGCAGGGGCCTTGCGCGCTGCCCAGCAAGGCGGCCGATTCGGTCTGGCATGCATGGCTCAAGCTCGACCCGGCCGGCCTGGCCGACTGGCAGAAGCGCTACTTCGGCCGCGTCGTCGAGCACCGCGAGTCTGCCGATCTCGGCGCCCCGCTGGACGACTGTCTGGCCCGTGCCTGGGTGGGCGCCTGCCGCAGCGAGGGGCACAGCCCGCTCGACCGACGGTTGCCGCTGCTGTTTGCGCTGGACGGCCTGCTGCGCCTGCCCACCGGCTGGGCCTATCGCTACGAGAAGGGTGCACTGGTGCACCGGCAGATCGACGGCTTCGGCCAGCCCAGCGGCAACGTGGTGGCGCATGCGGCGGTTGCGGCCGGCGGCCTGGCAGCGCTGGGGTTGGTCAGCGAGGCGGAACTGGCCGAGATGCGGCGGCGCCAGAGTGACAGCGGCAGCAGTTGCGGCAGCAGCTGGGACGCAGCCGGCAGCTGCGACGCCAGCGCGGACGGCGGCAGCAGCTGTGGATCAGGCTGCGGCGGCGGCGGCGACTGACAGGCTCAGCGGCGCGCCACCTGGAAAGTCCCCACCGCGCCGTTCAGCGTCGCGGCCTGCTCGCGCAGGCTCTCGGCTGCAGCGGTGGACTCTTCCACCAGCGCGGCGTTCTGCTGCGTGACTTGGTCGAGCTGGGTGATGGCGATGTTGACCTGGGCGATGCCGTCGGACTGCTCGGCCGTCGCGGTCGTGATCTCGCCCATGATGTCCTTGACGCGCTGCACGGCGCCGACGAGTTCTTCCATCGTCTTGCCCGCATCGGCCACCAGGCGCGAGCCGGCCTCCACCCGGTCGACGCTGCTGCCGATCAGGCCCTTGATCTCCTTGGCCGCGTCCGCCGAGCGGCCGGCCAGCGAACGCACCTCGCTGGCCACGACGGCGAAGCCCCGGCCTTGTTCGCCCGCGCGCGCCGCCTCGACGGCGGCGTTCAGCGCCAGGATGTTGGTCTGGAAGGCAATGCCGTCGATGACGCCGATGATGTCGGCGATCTTGCGTGAGCTGGCATTGATCTCGTCCATGGTGTGCACGACCTGGGCTACCACCTCGCCGCCGCGCTGGGCCACGCTGGCGGCCGACACGGCGAGCGAATTGGCCTGGCCCGCCGATGCCGCCGACTGCTGCACGGTGCCGGTCAGCTGCTCCATCGCGCTGGCCGTCTGCTCCAGGCTGGACGCTGCCTTCTCGGTGCGTGCGCTCAGGTCGCGGTTGCCGCTGGCGATCTCGGCCGAGGCGGTGCCGATGGACTCGGCCGAATCGCGGATGCCGCCTATGGTCTGAGCCAGCGTCTCGCGCATGCGGCGCAACGTGGTCTGCAGCTTGCCGATCTCGTCGGAGCGTGCCACGGAGCCTTGGCCGGAGCGCATCAGGTTGCCGTCGGCCACGCGCTCGGCCAGCTCGTTGGCGGCCGCCAGCGGCACGGTGATGCTGCGCGTGATGCTCCAGGCCGCGCCCACGCCCAGGCCCAGCATGGCCAGGCCGAAAGCGACCAGCAGCAGCCGCCCATTGCCATTGGCCGCGTCGATGTCGGCGGCGGTCTGGTCGATGCTCTTGCGCTGGTGGTCCAGGAACTCCTGCATGCGCGCCAGATAGACCTTGGAGCCGGGCACGAAGACCTCGGTCAGCTGCTTGTCGGCGGCCTCGGCCTGGCCGTCCTTCTTCAGCTTGACGATCTCCTCGCGCGAAGCGATGTAGACCTGCCGGGCCTTGGCGACCGTGTCGAACAGCGCCTGCTCCTCTGGCGAGCGGATGAGGCCCTTGATCTTTTCCTGCAACTCACCGGATTGCTTGGTCGACTGCGCCTGGTCCTCGGCGAACAGCGCGACCAGCGAGGTGTCCGAGCTCTTGGCAATCGCGATCGTGCGGCGCACGCCGGCGTTGATGTTGCGGTTCCAGTCGGCGAGCAGGCGCTCCTTGGTCAGCGGCTCGTCCATCATCTGCCGCGTCGCCGTGGCCGTGGCGGCCAGCCGCCAGGACGCCAATGAAATGACGCATGCCGCCAGCGCGAGGATCAAGGCAAAGCCGGCGGCCAGGCGCTTGCCGATGGAAAGATTCATCAAGGCGGTCTCCTACTTGTCAGCTCTTGTCAGCCCGCGATGTTCGCCCCTCGCGGGTGCACGCCAGGGGCATGCTGCGGCAGGGCGTGCGGCTTACGTCACGGATGACCCTGCCGTGCGGACCCAGATCAGCGTGAGGCCGCCAGCAGCGCGCGGTAGTCCTCGGCGCTGGCGATGCGTGGGTTGGTCTTGTGGCAGTGGTCCAGCAGCGCGTGTTCGATGACGCGGTCGTCCAGTTCCGGCCCCGCGCCCATGGCGGCAAGTCCGGACGGCAGGCCCAGCCGCGCGTTCATCGCGGTGATGGCGTCGGCCACCGCGTGGGCGTCGTTGCCGGCCAGGCTCATGGCCTGCGCGAGCCGGGCCATGCGCTGCTCGCGCCGCACGCTGTCGGCCTCGGCGTTGAAGCGGATGACGGCCGGCAGGAAGACGGCGTTCAGCGTGCCGTGGTGCAGGCGCGGGTTGATGCCGCCCAGCGAATGGCTCAGCGAATGCACGACGCCCAGGCCTTTCTGGAAGGCCAGCGCGCCGTGCACGCTGGCGCACATCATGTCCAGCCGCGCGTCGCGGTCCTGGCCGTCGCGGGTGGCGCGTTCGATGCTCTGCCAGCCCCGGCGCAGGCCCTCCAGCGCGATGCCGTCGGCCGCCGGGTTGAAGGCCGGCGCGAGGAAGGTCTCGATGCAGTGGGCGATGGCGTCCATGCCGGTGGCGGCCGTCAGCGCGGGCGGCAGCTTGAGCGTCAGCGCCGGGTCGCAGATGGCGGCCTTGGGCAGCAGCTCCCAGTTGTGGAAACCCAGCTTGCGGCCGTCGTCGACGATGAGGATGGCGCCGCGCGCCACCTCGCTGCCCGTGCCGGCGGTCGTCGGCACGGCGATCAGGGGCAGCACCTTGGACGTGATGTTGACGGCGCCACCCTCGATGGTGGCCCAGCGCTTGAGCGGCCCCTCGTGCGTGGCGGCGATGGCCACGCCCTTGGCCAGGTCCATGCTGGAGCCGCCGCCGATGGCGATGAGGCCGTCGCAGTCGAACTCCTGCGCCACCAGCACGGCCAGGCGCACGGCGGATTCGGTTGGGTTGGCGGGCGTGCGGTCGAAGACGGGCGGCTTGACCTCGAAGGCGGCCAGCGCCTCGTCCAGCACGCCAGCCGCGCGCACGCCGGCATCGGTCACGACGAGGGGGCGGCGGATGCCGATGCGCTCGCATTCGGTGGGCAGCAGGCTGCAGGCGCCAAAGGCCAGCTCGATGCGGGTCAGGTAGAGGATCTGGGCCATGGCAATCTCTCCGCGATGTCTTTTTGCATCCTAGTGCGGCGTGCATAGACTGGCCGTCATGCGCGCGACTCCACTGACCTGGCTGCTCGTCCTCCTGCTCGCGGCCTGCGGCGGCGGTGGTGGCGGCGGTTCATCCACCACGCCACCCGTCGACAACCTGCCCGGGCTGACCGACTCGACGGTCTATTCGTCGGCGGCCGATGCGTCGCTGCCGGGCGCTGTCGAGGCCGCCGCCGTCAGCACGCAGACGCTCACCGCCAACGGCCAGACGCTGAGCTACACCGCCACCGCCGGCCACCTGATCGCGCGCGACGCGGTCGGCACGGCCGAGGCCTCGGTCTTCTACGTCGCCTACACGCTGCCCGGTGCCGACGCGGCCACGCGGCCCGTCACCTTCTTCTACAACGGCGGCCCGGGCTCGGCCTCGGTCTGGCTGCAGCTGGGCAGCTTCGGCCCCCGGCGACTGGTGACCGGCGTGCCCGAGACGACGACGGCGCGGCCTTTCAACATGGTCGACAACGCCGAACACCTGCTGGGCCAGAGCGACCTCGTCTTCATCAACGCGGTGGGCACCGGCTATTCCCAGGCGATTGCGCCCTTCACCAATCGCAACTTCTGGGGCGTGGACAGCGACGCGGCCTTGTTCCGCGACTTCATCCAGCGCTACCTGGCTGTCAACAGCCGCGCCGCCTCGCCCAAATACCTGTTCGGCGAAAGCTATGGCGGCCCGCGCACGGCCGTGCTCGCGCGGCGCTTGCAGGAGGCCGGCGTCATGCTCGAGGGCGTGGTGCTGCAGTCCCCGGCCATGGACTACAACAGCAATTGCGCCATCACCAACGGCCGAGGTTGCGGCGGCTTTCTGCCGACCTTTGCCGCCGTCGGCGCCTTCCACCGACTGACCCAGCCTGTGCCCACCGACCTCGGCGCCTGGGCCGTCACGTCGCGCAATTACGCGGACCAGGTCTACGCGCCCGCGCTGCTGGCTTTCGTCACCGGTGGGCAGCAGGCGCCCGCGCTGTGGCAGCCGCTGGCCGACCTGACCGGCCTGCCCGTGTCGCGCTGGCAGGTCACGCTGAATGTGGGCGCCGACGACTACCGCCAGTGGCTGATCAGCGGCCAACTGCTGGGCCGCTACGACGGCCGCATGAAGGCGGCCACCGGCAGCCAGCTCGCGTCCGAGGGTGACCCGTCCAGCACCTGGATAGGCGAGAGCTTTGCGCAGGGCATCGCCACCCATCTGCGCGACCAGCTCGGCTACCGCAACTCGTCCACCTATGTCGTGCTCAGCAACGCCATCAATTTCTGGGACTTCAGCCACGCCGGCCGCGCGCTGCCCGACACGCTGCCCGACCTGGCCACCGCCCTCGCGCAGAACCCGCGCCTGCGCGTGCTGGCCGTGAGCGGCTATCACGACCTGGCCACACCCTTCCACCTGACCGAGACCGACCTCGCCCGCGTGGACGCCAGCCGCGTGAAGATCCGCAACTACGCGGGCGGCCACATGAGCTATCTGGACGACTCGACCCGCACGCAGCAGCTCGCCGACATGAAGGCCTTTTATGCCAACACGCTGACCCTGCGCGCCGCTGCCGATCTCGGGCCCGAACGGCGCGCGCTGGAGGCCAGGACGGTCATCGCCGTCGACCGCACCGGGACGCCGCAGGCGGCGGGCAGCGTCACGCCGACGGCCGAGAGCGCCTTCCAGGCGCCGCTGCGCGACCCGTGGGTGCCGCCGACAATCCGGGCGCGATGACCGCTCCGACCCCTCTCACTCCCCGCATGGCCGAACTGCTGACGCGCATCCAGCGCGCCAACCGTCCGGCCTTCCACACGCTGACACCGCGCGAGGCCCGCCTGGCCTATCGCATGGGCGCCGAGATCCTGGACCTGCCGCGCGCGCCGTTGCCCCGCGTCGAAGACCTCGAAGCCGCCGGCCGCCCCGCACGCCTGTACTCGCCCAGCGCGGACAAGTTGCCCGTGATGCTCTACCTGCACGGTGGCGGCTTCACCATCGGCGACCTCGAAACCCACGACAGCCTGTGCCGCCAGCTCGCCCTGCGCAGCGGCTGCGCCGTCCTAGCGCTGGACTACCGCCTGGCGCCGGAGCACCGCTTCCCCGCCGCCGTCGACGACGCCTGGGCCGCGCTGGCCTGGCTGCACGAGCAGGCTGCCTCCCTGGGTCTGGACGGCTCGCGCCTGGCCGTCGGTGGCGACAGCGCGGGCGGCACGCTGGCCGCCGGTGCCGCCTTCTTCGCCCGCGACCGCGGCCTGCCGCTGGCGCTGCAACTGCTGATCACGCCCGGCACCGACAGCCACATGAGCCACGACTCACACAGCCGCTTTGCTGAAGGCTTCCTGCTCGATGCCAAGAGCATCGAGTGGTTCTTCGGCCAGTACATAGCCGCCGAACAGCGCACGGACTGGCGCTTTGCGCCGCTGCATGCCGACGACCACGGCGGCCTCGCACCTGCCGCCGTGCTGCTGGCCGAGGCCGATCCGCTGGTGGACGAAGGCCTGGCCTACGCCGACGTGTTGCGTGCGGCCGGTGTGCCCGTGCAGCTGGAGCTGGCGCGCGGCGTMACCCACGACTTCATCAAGATGGGCCGCAGCCTGCCCGAGGCGGTCGCCGCCATCGACTTCTGCGCCGCCGCTCTCAGGGAGCATCTCCAGCCATGAAACGCAGCGAATTCCGCCACCTCGAACCCCTGCGCGTGCGCTGGGCCGAGATCGACGCCCAGGGCATCGTCTTCAACGGCCATTACCTGACCTACCTCGACACGGCCATGAGTGGCTACTGGCGCGCTCTGGCGCTGCCTTATGCCGAGACGATGAAGCAGCTCGGCGGCGACCTCTTCGTGCGCCGCTCCGTGCTGGACTATCTCGGCTCGGCCCGCTACGACGACCGCCTGGACATCGGCGTGCGCTGCCGCGAGTTCGGCAACAGTTCGATGAAGGTCGACTGCGCCGTCTTCCGTGGCGACCAGTTGCTGGTGCAGGCGGACATGGTTTACGTGTTCGCCGACCCCGTGGCACAGACGCCACTGCGCCTGCCCGAGTCGCTGCGCGACGTCATCCACGGCTTCGAGTCGGGCCAGCCCGTCGTCGACGTGGTCGTCGGCGACTGGCGCGAACAGGGCGACGCGGCCGGTGCCATCCGGCGCGAGGTCTTCATCGAGGAGCAGGGCATTCCGGCCGACATGGAATGGGACGCCGCCGACGCCAGCTGCCTGCACGCGCTGGCCCGCAACCGCTTCGGCATGCCGCTGGCGACAGGCCGGATGCTGGAGCATGTCCCGGGTGTCGCCAAGATCGGCCGCATGGCCGTGCTGCGCCCCATGCGCGGCACCCAGATCGGCCGCCAGGTGCTGGAGGCGCTGATGGCCGAGGCCAAGAAGCAGGGCTACCGGGAGGTGCTGCTGCATGCGCAGCTGTCGGCGGAGAACTTCTATTTGCGCGCCGGGTTTCAGCGCAGGGGCCAGCCGTTTGAGGAGGCAGGCATCGGGCACGTGGAGATGGTGCGCGGGCTGTGAGGACAGCTTGGCTGCCGCGCGGGACAATGCCGTCATCCGCTGACCCACAGTAATGCTGGAGGCCGCCATGCCCGATCCCGTCGCCGAACTCGCCGAGCAAGGCCGCAACCTTTCTCCCGAAGACCGGGTGCGCTTGCTCGATCTGTTGCTGGAGTCACTGCAACCCACGTCGACGCCGCTCAGCGACGAAGCCTGGGCACGGGAAATTGAGCGGCGCGTGACAGCGCACGAGCGGGGCGATGGCAGCCTGCACGAGCTGGATGACGTGATGGCCGAAGCCCGACGGCTGGCCCCTTGAAACCGCTGCGCCTGCGCGGCGAGGCGCGCGCCGAGCTGCTGCGAGAGACGGCTTACTACGAAAGCAAACGCGAGGGCACAGGCAAGCGTTTTCGTGAGGCGGTCGCCGCGTCCTTCGACTTGATCCGCCGCTTCCCAATGGGCGGTGCTCCCGGTCCGGCATCGACGCGACGCACCAAGGTCAAGGGCTTTCCGTTCACCGTGGTCTACCGGGACGAACCGGCCGCAGTCATCGTGTTCGCGATCGCGCCGGACCGGCATCAGCCTGGCTACTGGCTGCCCCGAACCGACTAACCCAGCATCTCGAACCGCTCCACCTTGCGCTCACTGGCCAGCCACTGAGCCATCGCCGCCGCCACCTGCGGCTCGCGGTGGCCCCAGCCTTCGGGGTAGATCTCCATCCACGTCCACTGCCCGTCGTCATTCGGCTCGGGGCGTTGCAGCAGCTCGATGGGCGCCTCGACGCGTGCCTTGCGGAAAGCGATGAGGGCAGCGTCGACGTTGTCGGCGGCGACGCGGTAGTAGACGTAGAGCTGCATCAGTCTTGAGGCGGAATCTCGTAGGGCAGGGCGCGTGGCTGCAAGGTCGCACCCGACGCGCTGCCCAGGTGCAGGCTGCCGCCTTCGAGCGTCGCCAGCTTGATCTCCGCGGCGATCAGCGAGTGGCCATCGCGTGAGCCAGCACTGGCGACGACACCGGCCGGTTGCGCGGGGTCGGCGCTGTGGAAGATTTCCTGGCCGACTGTCGCCGCACCTTCGGTCTCAAACACCTGCAGCCGCCGCTTCAACGTGCCGCGGTACTGGCTGCGCGCCACGATCTCCTGGCCCGGGTAGCAGCCCTTCTTGAAGCTCACGCCGCCCAGCACCTCGAAGTTGATCATCTGCGGCACAAAGGCCTCGACGGTGGCGCCCCGCACCCAGGCCACGCCGGCCTCGGCTTCGGCCCAGGCCCAGTCGTCGGGCGTGATCGCCTCGCCAGCCGGCGCAGGCGCATCGGCCGGCTGCACGCGCAATGCGCGGCCCGTGCCGGGCAGGGCGATCTGCACCGCTTCGCCATCACGGCTCAGGGTCCAGGCCTCTGCGGACGGCATGCTCAGCAGGCCATAGACCGCGAACTCCGCGCTTGCATCGCTGAGCTTGCACTTGGCGCGCATCACGAACATGGACAGGCGCTTCAGCGTCGCTGCCAGCGTCTCGGCCGGCAGCGCCAGCAGGATCTCTTCGTCGCCGCCGCGCCAGCCCACCAGCGTCGCCAGCAGCCGGCCCTTGGCCGTGCAGAAGCCGGCAAGCCGGGCATGCTCGCGGTCGAGCAGGGCGAAGTCTTGGGTCAGCTGGCTGTGCAGGAAGCTGGCAGCGTCGGCGCCCAGGGCGCGGATGACGCCCCAATCGCTGAGTCGGAGTTGGGAGGCTTGGGGGGCTTCAGACATGGGCGGAATTATCATCGGCCCCCTTTGGGCAGACCCGGGCAAGGGCATGAAGTGGTTGTTGCGGGCGCTGCTCGTCTTGTTGTTGATCGCGGCGCTGGCCGCAGGCGCCGTGTGGCAGTGGCTGCGCAGCCCGCTGACGCTGACCGCGCCATCGGTGGAGTTGTCCATCGAACCCGGCACCAACCCGGCCGAGGTCGCCCGCGCCTGGGTGGCGGCCGGTGTGCTGACGGATGCAAGGGTGCTCTACCAGTGGTTCAAGTGGTCCGGCCAGGCCAGGCAGATCCGCGCCGGCAGCTATGAGGTCCACGCCGGCATCACGCCGCGCGCGCTGCTCGACAAGATGGTGCGCGGCGACCAGATCCTGGAGCAGTTGCGCCTCATCGAAGGCTGGAGCTGGCGGCAGGTGAGGGCGGCGCTGGCTGCCGCACCGTCGCTCAAGCCCAGGACGGCCGAAATGAGCGACGCCGAGGTCATGGCCGCGCTCGGCGAGCCCGGCGTCACACCCGAAGGCCGCTTCTTCCCCGACACCTATGCCTATAGCCGTGGCGTCAGCGACCTCACCGTGCTCAAGCGCGCCCACGCCGCCATGCAGGGCCGCCTCGCCGCCGCCTGGAGCAAGCGCGCCGCCGACCTGCCGTTGAAGTCCGCCGAAGAGGCCTTGATCCTGGCCTCCATCGTCGAGAAGGAAACCGGCACGCCGGCCGACCGCAGCCGCGTTGCCGCCGTGTTCGTGAACCGCCTGCGCGTCGGCATGCCGCTGCAGACCGATCCGACCGTCATCTACGGCCTTGGCGCCGCCTTCGACGGCAATCTGCGCAAGCGCGATCTGCTGGCCGATACGCCCTTCAACACCTACACGCGCGGTGGCTTGCCGCCCACGCCCATCGCCATGCCCGGCGCGGCCTCGCTGCAGGCGGCGCTGAACCCGGCGCCGGTCAAGTCGCTGTATTTCGTGTCTCGCGGCGACGGCAGCAGCGAGTTCAGCGATGACCTCGCCGCGCACAATCGCGCGGTGAACAAATACCAGCGCGGCGGCAAGTGAATCAGGGGCGTTTCATCAGTTTTGAAGGCATCGACGGTGCCGGCAAGTCCACCCACATCCAGGCGGTGGCCGACTGGTTTCGCGCCCGTGGCGCCGACGTGCAGCTCAGCCGCGAGCCCGGTGGCACGCCGCTGGCGGAGTCGCTGCGCGACATCGTGCTGAGGGAGCCCATGGGCTCGCTGACCGAGGTGCTGCTGATGTTTGCGGGCCGACGCGACCACGTCGAAGCCGTCATCAAGCCCGCGCTGTCCGCCGGCAGGACGCTGCTCTGCGACCGCTTCACCGACGCCAGCTTTGCCTACCAGGGCGGCGGCCGCGGCCTGCCGCTGGCTGTGCTGAATTTGCTGGCCGACTGGGTGCAGGAGGGCACCGAGCCCGAGCTGACGCTGTGGTTTGATCTGCCCGCCGAACAAGCTGCCGCGCGCCGCGCCAGTGCGCGAGAGGCCGACCGCATCGAGCAACTCGACCTGGACTTCTTCGAGCGCGTACGCGCCGGCTACGCCGCCCGTGCGGCCCAGGCGCCGCAGCGCATGGTTCGCATCGACGCGAGCGGCACGGTCGAGCAGGTCGGCGCTGCCGTGCTGGCGGTTCTCGCCGAGCGATATCCCGCATGTTGAACGCCGATCTCCCCTGGCTGCAGGCGCCGCTGGCCGACGCGCTGGCCCGCGCCCGCTCGCATGCGCTGCTGGTGCAAGGCCCGGCCGGCGTCGGCCAGCTGGAGCTTGCCGTCAAGCTCGCGCAGAGTTGGCTTTGCGAAGCGGCGGCGCCCGCACAACCCGCTTGCAATCAATGCCCCAGCTGCAAGCTGTTCGCCAGCGGCACCCACCCCGACTTCCAACTGCTGCTGCCCGAGGCTCTCGACGCGTCGGCGCGCGAGTCGCTCGGCCTGCCGTTCGAGGAGCTGGAAACCAAGGCCGGTAAAGCCAAGCCCAGCCGCGAGATCAAGGTCGAGGCGGTGCGCAACCTGCTCGCCTTCGCCCAGGCGACATCGGCGCGCGGCCGGGCCAAGGTGGTCGTCATCTTCCCGGCCGAGGCACTGAACGGCATCGCGGCCAACGCCTTGCTGAAGACGCTGGAGGAGCCCTCCGGCCTGTTGCGCTTCGCACTCGCCAGCCATGACAGCGCCAGCTTGCTGCCCACCATCCGCAGCCGCTGCCAACCTGTGCCTCTGGCGCTGCCCGAGCGCGCCGCCGCGCTGGCCTGGCTGGCGTCCAAGGGCGTCGACGGCGCCGAAGGCCTGCTGGCCGCGACCGGCGGCCGGCCGCAGCAGGCGCTGGAATGGTCGCAGGCGGGGCTGAGCGATGCCGCCTGGCAGGCGATTCCGAAGCGCGTCGCGCGCGGCGAGGTGCAAGCCCTGTCCGAGCTGGCGCCGCCGCGCGCCATCGACGCCTTGCAGCGCCTCTGCCACGACCTTCTGCGCCGCAGCCATGGCCAGCCAGGCCAGTTCTTCGCGCCGACGGCCCTGCCGTCGCCCAGACGCGCCGCGCCGCTGCTGGCCTGGGACACCGAGCTGAAGCGCGCCGCCCGCCATGCCGACCACCCGCTGAACGCCAGCCTGTGGATCGAGGCGCTGGTGGCGCAAGCCCAGGCGGCCATGTCGGCGGCCATTCGATGAATACACTCAGGCCATGAGCGACGCCACTTCCAAGCAGGGCCCGGCTTCCCTGCAATTCCAGCCCAGCCAGCACGGTGGCGCCTTGCCGTTGCCCACGGTCAGTGGTTCGGCCAGCAGTTCGCAGGCGCGGCCCAGCGTCATCCAGCTGGTCTTCCGCGAGAAGTCGGCGCTCTATGCGGCCTACATCCCGGCCTTCACCGAGGGCGGCCTGTTCGTGCCGACGACGCGCGACTACAAGCTCGGCGAAGACGTCTACCTGCTGCTGGCCCTGCCCGAGGACAACCAGCGCTACCCGGTGGCCGGCAAGGTCGCCTGGCTGACGCCGGCGAACGCGTCCGGCGGCCGCACCCAGGGCGTGGGTGTGCGTTTCCCCGGCGACGACAAGACGCGGCTGATCCGCGTGCGCATCGAGGAAGTGCTGGGCACGGCGATCTCGTCGAGCAAGCCCACGCAAACTCTCTGATGTTTGTTGATTCCCATTGCCACCTCAGCTTCCCCGAACTGAAGCAGAGGCTCCCTGACATCCTGGGCGACATGCGCAACGCGCAGGTCGTGCAGGCCATCTGCATTTGCACGCAGATGGAAGAGTTCGAGGCCGTGCACGCGCTGGCGCTGGAGAACGATGTGCTCTGGGCCACCGTCGGCGTGCACCCCGACACCGAGGACATGCGCGAGCCCGACGTGGCCGAGCTGGTGCGGCTGGCGGCGCTGCCGCGCGTCGTAGCCATCGGCGAGACGGGGCTGGACTACTACCGCCTGAACGGCCGCAGCATCGCCGACATGGAATGGCAGCGCGAGCGCTTCCGTACCCACATCCGCGCGGCCAGGCAGGCGAGCAAGCCGCTGGTCATCCACACCCGTTCCAGCGCCGCCGACACGCTGCGCGTGCTGGACGAGGAGGGCGGCGAGCTGGCCGGCGGCGTCTTCCACTGCTTCACCGAGACGGCCGAGGTGGCGCTGGCGGCCGTGGAGCGTGGCTACTACATCTCCTTCTCCGGCATCGTCAGCTTCAAGAACGCGCAGGACCTGCGCGACCTGCTCAAGCTGCTGCCGCTGGACCGGGTGCTCATCGAGACCGACAGCCCCTACCTCGCCCCCATGCCCTTCCGCGGCAAGACCAACTCGCCGGCCTATGTACCGCACGTCGCCAAGGCCGTGGCCGATGCCGTGGGCCTGCCGGTGGCCGAACTGGCGGCCCTCACGACGGCCAACACGCGGCGCCTCTTCAAGCTGCCGGAGCCAGCATGAGAGCGCTGCTGATTGCCCTGATCTTTGCTGCCGCGACCAGCGCGCAGGCGACGCCGGTCGACGACCTCGTCGTTGCCGCCGAGATGAACGACCCCCGCGCGGTGCTCGCGTTGCTGCTTAAGGGTGTGGACCCCAACCTGGCGGACCAGCGTGGCCGCACCGCCTTGTTCACCGCTGTGCGCGAGGGTTCGCAGAAGGCGCTGGAAAGCCTGCTGGCCGACCCCAGGACGCAGGCGGACGCGCTCAACGCCGATGGCGAGACGCCGCTGATGCTGGCCGCCGTGCGTGGTTCGCTGCCAGCCGCCAAAGCACTGGTGAAGCGCGGCGCGGCCGTCAACCGCAAGGGCTGGACGCCTTTGCATTACGCCTGCAGCGGGCCGGACAACGGCGTCGCCGCCTTTCTCATCGCTGAAGGCGCCGAACTCAACGCGCGCTCCGAGAACGGCACGACGCCGCTGATGATGGCGGCCCGCTACGGCAATGGCGACCTGGTGCCGCTGCTGCTCAAGGCCGGCGCCGAGCCGCGCGCGGCCAACGAGCAGGAGCTGACGGCGGCCGACTTCGCCCAGCGCAGCGGCCGCGACAAGATGGCCGCCCAACTGCGCCAGGCCATGGCGGAGCGCCAGCGCGCGGCGAATACCGAGAAGTAGTTCTCGCCGCAGCGGGCGTGTAGGGGAAAGTCTTACAGCGCCTAGCGCGCTGTGCCGACTGTTGCGAAAAGATGGGCCTGCCTACAGTGGACTCATCGTCAACAGGAGGCTCACCATGCTGTCCACCACCCCGAATCTGGCTGATCCGTTTGCCATGCTGATCGCTCCCGAGCAGGTGATGCACGCCATCGAGTGCTCCGACCGCCTGACCCGCCTGCAGCGCCGCGTCTACCGCCCGCTGGACCGGCCCTGGATCCCGGTCAAGGCCTCGGCCGACTTCGACAGCGAGATCGACGCCGAGCTGGAAGTCGAAATCCCGGACCTCTCGGACGACGCCGAATAAAGCAAAACGCCCGCTGATGCGGGCGTTTTGCTTGGCGAGGCCGTTGGCCTCCAGTTCAAGCGCTTAGACGCGCTTGCGGTACTCGTGGGTGCGGGTATCGATTTCGACCTTGTCGCCGTTCTCGACGAACGCCGGCACGGAGATCTCGAAGCCGGTGCCCTTCAGGCGAGCGGGCTTCATGACCTTGCCCGAGGTGTCGCCCTTGGCGGCCGGCTCGGTCTCGATCTCGCGCACGACGCTGGTGGGCAACTCGATGGAGATGGCCTTGCCGTCGTAGAAGGTGACTTCTGCGGCCATGCTGTCTTCGAGGTAGGACAGCGCGTCGCCCATGTTTTCCGACTCGACTTCGTACTGGTTGTACTCGGTGTCCATGAAGACATACATCGGGTCGGCGAAGTAGGTGTACGTGCACTCCTTCTTGTCGAGGATGATCTGTTCCATCTTGTCGTCGGCCTTGAAGACCAGCTCGGCGCCGGAGCCGTTCAGCAGGTTCTTCATCTTGATGCGCACGGTGGCGGCGCCGCGGCCACCACGGCTGTATTCAGTCTTCAGCACGACCATCGGGTCCTTGCCCTGCATGATCACGTTGCCGGCGCGGATTTCTTGTGCGAGTTTCATGGTGTGTTGCGAAGTTGGGGCCGACGTTGCCAGCCGATGAACCGTTGCAGCGCACCAGATTCCGTCTCGGCTTGGCGCGGCAAAGCCCAACATTCTAGCGGGAAGCCCCTACAAACCCGAGAAGCTGGCTGAGCAGATCGGCCTGGGCCGCCAACTGCGCACGCCATGCGGGTGCATGCGCGTTGGCATCGGCGAGGCCGGACAGCGGCAACGGCAAGGCGCCGAGGCCGTTCCAGCCGCGCCAGACCACACGCCAGGCCTCGGGCAGGCCGGCGCGGGCCATGAAGGCCTCCAGCTTGGCGTGGTGGGCATCGTCGTCCTGCGGATAGATCTGCCAGACGAAGGGCTTGCCGGCCCACTGCGCGCGCACGAACGAGTCCTCGCCGCGGACGAAATTCAGGTCGCAGGCCCACAGCAGCCGGTCGTAGTCATCCTGGGCCAGATAGGGCAGGGCGGCCGTGCGCAGGCCGGGCCGGTCGGTGACCAGAGCCTGCAACGGCCCGGGGCAGGTCAGTAGCAGCGTCGGCTGATCGGCGAGAGCATCCAGCAGCGCCGGCAGGGCCGGATTGGCGTAGGCGAACAGGCTGACGACGCGCTCGCCCGACCGCGCCGCCCAGCCGCGTTCGGCCAGCCAGGCCGGGCCGTCGAAGCTGGCGATGCGCTCCAGCAGCCCCGGCTCGCGCAGCAGCCCGCCGGTGCGCGGCGTGAAACCGGGGTAGAAGAAATGCTTGGTCAGCCCCGCGCCCGGGCCGCTGAACTGCGGCGATGCCAGGCCGTGGCTGCGTTCGACGTAGTCCTCAGCGCTGAGGTATTCCAGGTTGATCCAGCGCGGCGCTGCTTTGCAGGCAGCCATGTGAGCGATGAAGGCGGGCGGCACGTCGCAGCCAAAGGCTTCGATGACGACGTCGCCCGGTTGTGCGTCCACGTCGCCCTCGGGCCAGGCGCGGATCTCTATACCGTCTGGCAACTCAGGCGCCATCCACGCCAGCGCGCTCGCATCGTCTAGCCACAGCCTGACGCCATGCCCTCGCGCCGCCAGATCACGTGCCAGCCGCCAGCAGACGCCGAGGTCGCCGTGGTTGTCGATGACGCGGCAGAAGATGTCCCAAAGCATGGATGCGATTGTCCCAGGCCAGAATCTCGCCAATGTCCAGCCCGCCCCCTTCCCCCGCCGACCTCGGCGAGCAAGCCCCCGCCGAGCGCGCCGCCATCGAGGCCGCCGAGAAGCAACGCGTCGCCGACATGGAGGCCGCCGCGCGCGAGACACGCGAGAAGCTGCTGATCGAGGTCAATGCGCTGCCGGCCATGCCGGGTGTCTATCGCTACTTCGACGCCAAGGGCGACGTGCTATACGTCGGCAAGGCGAGGGAGCTGAAGAAGCGCGTCTCCAGCTATTTCCAGAAGAACCACGGCGGCTCGCGCATCGGCCTGATGGTCTCGCGCATCGCCCGCATGGAAACAACGGTGGTACGCACCGAGGCCGAGGCGCTGCTGCTTGAGAACAACCTSATCAAGACGTTGAACCCGCGCTTCAACATCCTGTTCCGCGACGACAAGAGCTACCCCTACCTGAAGATCACCTCGCACGCCTGGCCGCGCATGGCCTATTACCGCGGTGCGGTGGACAAGCGGCATCGGTACTTCGGCCCCTTCCCGAGCGCCTGGGCGGTGAAGGAGTCCATCCAGCTGATGCAGAAGGTGTTCCGCTTACGCACCTGCGAGGACAGCGTCTTCAACAACCGCAGCCGGCCCTGCCTGCTGCACCAGATCAAGCGCTGCTCTGGGCCCTGTGTGCCGGCTGGCCAGACGGCCGAGTACGCGCGTGACGTGCAGAGCGCCGAACGATTTCTGCGCGGCGAGACCGACGAGGTCATGGCCTCGCTGCAGGTGCAGATGGGCGCCTACGCGGAGCGCTTTGAGTACGAACTGGCCGCCGAGGTGCGCAACCAGATCCAGGCGCTTTCCAAGGTGCTGCAGCAGCAGGTCATTGAGGAGAGCAGCGCCACCGGCGGTGAGCGCGACGTGGACATCCTGGCCGTCAAGGTGCAGGGCGGCAAGGCCTGCGTGAACCTGGCCATGGTGCGCGGCGGCCGGCATCTGGGCGACAGGGCCTTCTTCCCCAAGCATGTCGAGGACGCAACGGCCATCCAGCTGGACGACGAAGAGCTGCTGTCGCCCGAGCGGCTGGTGCTGGAAGCCTTCATGGCCCAGCACTATCTGGCGTCGCCGCTGCCCGGCCTCATCGTCGTCAGCGAGGCGGTTGATGCCAGCCTCCCCGATGCGCTGAGCACCCAGGCCGGCAGCCGCGTCACCGTGCAGGCGCAGCCGCGCGGCCAGCGGCGCATCTGGCTGGAGATGTGCGTCAAGGGCGCCGAGCTGGCGTTGGCGCGGCTGCTGGCCGAGGAAGGCTCGCAGCAGGCGCGCACCCGGGCGCTGGTTGATGCGCTGGACCTGTCCGTCGCCGAGATCGACAAGTTCCGCGTCGAATGCTTCGACATCAGCCACACGGCCGGCGAGGCGACGATGGCGAGCTGCGTCGTCTTCGAGAGCCATCAGATGCAGAGCAGCCAGTACCGCCGCTACAACATCGAGGGCATCACCGGCGGCGACGACTACGCCGCCATGCGCCAGGTGCTGACGCGCCGCTACGCCAAGATGGCCGAGGCCGCCCAGCTGGGCACCGGGCGGCTGCCCGACCTCGTGCTGGTGGACGGCGGCCGTGGCCAGGTCAGCATGGCGCGGGAAGTTTTCGAAGAGCTGGGGCTGGATCTCAGCCTTATCGCCGGTGTCGAGAAGGGCGAGGGCCGCAAGGTTGGCCTGGAGGAACTGGTATTTGCCGACGGCCGCGAGAAGGTCTACCTGGGCCGCGACTCCGCCGCGCTGATGCTGATTGCCCAGATCCGCGATGAGGCCCATCGTTTCGCCATCACCGGCATGCGCGCCAAGCGCGCCGCCACGCGCACTGGCGGGTCGCGGCTGGAAGATGTGCCCGGCGTCGGCCCCAAGAAGCGCTCGCAGCTGCTGCAGCGCTTTGGCGGCGTGCGCGGCGTGGCGGGCGCCAGTGTGGACGAGCTCTGCAGCGTGAAAGGCATCTCGCGCGAACTCGCCGAAGATATCTACCGCGCCTTGCACTGAAGCAAGATGCGACAAGAACAGACCCGGAGGAGAACACATGTCCATCGCTGACCGTTCCAGGACTGCCGCGCCGTGGCTGATCGTGCCCCTGCTCGCTGCCTGCGGC